>JADZDV010000330.1 GCA_020850915.1 Chloroflexota bacterium
CGGCCTGTCGTGGTGGCGCGGCCGAAGAGGAGTCGTTTCTCGCGGCACGATAGCACGCTATCGCACAGAAAGGCTCACTTGCTTGCGACGGACCGGGGTCGGAGACGGACGCAGGCGCAAGCGGCGCGCTCAGCGTGGTGGGCCGAACGGGTCCGGGCCGGCGGTGCCGGCGGCGTGGCGCGGGAGCCGCGAGGAGGCGCCGCGCACACGCTCCGTGGAGAGGATCGCAAGTTGTTTCAGGAACGCCCAGACTTCGGGCATACCAAACTTGCTCCTGCCGTGCTTTCGGTCGGTGAAGACGTATGGGACTTCGACGTACTGCTGGTAGTGGGCCCGGGCCATCACCTCGAGGCCGATCTTGAACCCGATCGGGTTGAGCGCCACGCCTTCCAGGCAGGAGCGGCGAATGGCGAAGAAGCCAGAAGTAGCGTCGCGAATCGGAGTCAGTGGGCGCGTGAGCACGTTTGCGACGGTGGAGACGAACTGGCGTCGCCAGGGCCAGTCCTCCATGCCGCCGCCGGGGACGTAGCGGCTGCCGACGGCCAGGTCCACGCCGGGGCGATCCAGCGCGCGCACCATCTCGGGAATCAGCTCCGGCGGATGGCTCAGGTCCGCGTCCATGACGGCGATCACGTCGCCGCTGGCGGCCTCCAGTCCACTCAGGACGGCCGAGGCAAGACCGGCTTTCCCCTGGCGATGGAGCACCTGGATCGGGTGCTGCTCGGCCAACCGATCGGCGACCGCTCCAGTGCCATCCGGGGAGTTGTCGTCTACGATCACCAGCTCGTACTCGAGGCCGGCTGGCTCGACGGCAGCCGCCAACCGCGCGACCAGCAATGGCAGCGCGTCGGCCTCGTTATACGTCGGAATGATGACGGAGAGCATCGGTCCCCAGGATGGCGGCAGGGCCAGAAGTCACATTGTAGCCGACTGCCCCGAAGTTTGCCCTCTGTTCACACTGCTGGCACGGCGCGGGGCCGGAGGCGTGCGCCAGAGGACCATTGGTGGGCCGAACCAAGGTACAATCCCTTGATCGCACGAGGGATTGGAACGGAAGCGTGGCGAAAGGGAAAGTCGTCGTCGGGATGAGCGGCGGCGTCGACAGCTCGGTCACCGCGGCGTTGCTGGTGGAGCAGGGGTACGAGGTGATCGGCGTGACCCTGAATCTCTGGCCCGAGCTCGAGGGCATGGAGGAGACGTACCGAGAGGATGCCTGCTGTGCCCTGGGCGCCACGGATGACGCCCGCCGGGTGGCGGACCGGCTGGACATCGACTACTACGTGGTGAACTTTCGGGACACCTTCGAGCGGAAGGTGATCCGCCCGTTCGTGGACTCGTACATCCAGGGCCGGACGCCGAATCCCTGCATCGAGTGCAATCGCAGCATCAAGTACGACGCGCTGATCGCCAAGGCCGAGCTGTTCGGCGCGGACTTCGCGGCGACGGGCCACTACGCGCGGATCGTGCATGATGACTCGACCGGGCGCTGGACGTTGCGAAAGGCCGTGGACCGCGACAAGGACCAGTCGTACGTCCTGTACGTGATGAGCCAGGAGCGCCTCGCTCGCACGCTCTTCCCACTCGGGACGTACACCAAGGCCGAGGTCCGAGCGATCGCCGCGCGTCTGAAGCTGCCGGTGGCGCAGAAGCCGGAGAGCCAGGACATCTGCTTCGTGCCGCGCAAGAGCTACGGCGAGTTCGTCGAGCGGTATTCGCCGGAGGCCGTGCAGGAGGGACCGATCGTCGACCAGGCCGGCACGGTGCTCGGCACACACCGCGGGATCGCCTTTCACACGGTTGGCCAGCGGCGCGGGCTCCGGATCGCCACTGGCGCGCCACGCTTCGTGACAGCGCTCCAGCCTGGCACGAACACGGTCGTCGTCGGGGGTCTGGAGGACCTCTACCGGCGGTGCTGCCTGGTGGACGACGTGAACTGGGTCAGCGTGCCCGGCCTGGACGGGTCGCCGCGGGCCGAGGCGCGCATTCGCTATCGCGCGGAAGCGTCCCTGGCGACGCTGACGTCCGAAGAAAACGGGCGGGTGCGGGTGGAGTTCGATGAGCCACAGCGCGCCATTACGCCCGGCCAGTCCATCGTCTTCTATCACGGCGACGTCGTGGTGGGAGGAGGCCTGATTGTCTAACACGGACACCGGCGTGGACGGAGCAGCCGCCCTCCAGCGCCTGCGAGCGGTGGTTCGCTCGTTCGGATCACTGGTCGTCGCGTTCTCCGCCGGCGTGGACAGCACCCTCGTCGCGGCGGTGGCGGCGGAAGAGCTTGGCCAGAGCGCGCTGGCGGTGACGTCGGCCTCAGAGAGCGTGCCGCCTCGGGAGGTCGAGCAGGCCAACGCGCTGGCGCGGACGCTCGGCATTCGCCACCGGGTCATCCTGACACGCGAGATGGACAACCCGCTCTATCGCGCCAACCCGACCAACCGCTGCTACTACTGCAAGACCACCCTGTACGGAGACCTGCTGGCGATCGCTCGCGAGGAGGGCATCGGCTGGGTAGCCAACGGAGTGAACGTGGACGACCTGGGGGACTGGCGGCCGGGCATCCAGGCCGCCAACGAGCATGGCGTGCGCAGCCCTCTGGTAGAAGCCGGTCTTGGCAAGGCAGAGATCCGAGCGGCCGCGAGGATGTTGCGGCTTCCCAACTGGGACAAGCCGGCGCTGGCCTGTCTCTCGTCCCGCGTGCCGTACGGCGACGCGATCGACGTCGAGAAGCTGGGGCAGATCGATCGCGCGGAGCAGGTCCTTCGGGAGCTCGGCTTTGAGCAGGTCCGGGTGCGCCACCACGGCTCGGTGGCCCGCCTCGAGCTGCCAGCGGGCGAGATCGCGCGACTGTTCGCGAACGGTCTGGCCGAGCGCGCGGCGGCGGGGATCAAGGCTCAGGGCTTCAAGTACGTCGCGGTAGACCTTCAGGGCTACCGCGCAGGCAGCCTGAACGAGACGATCCGCTGATGGACCGGCGCGACGTCCTGGCGGGCCGGCACGTCGTGCTCGGTGTTACCGCGAGCATCGCCGCGTACAAGGCGGTCGGCCTGGCGAGCGCCCTGCACCAGGCCGGGGCGCTGGTGGACGTGGTGATGACAAAGGAAGCGACCGAGCTGGTCCGGCCGCTCTCCTTCCAGGCGATCACCCACCGGCCGGTCTCGAGCGAGATGTTCAGTCTGCTCGCCGAGACGGAGATCGGCCACGTCACGCTGGGCAAGCGGGCGGACGTCGTTCTGGTCGCCCCGGCTACGGCCCACAGTCTGGCAAAGCTGTCACTCGGTCTCTCGGACGATCTCGTCTCGACGACCATCCTGGCCACCGGAGCGCCGGTCATCCTGGCGCCGGCCATGGACGCCGGGATGTACGAGCATCCGGCCGTCCAGGAGAACGTGGCTCGACTGGTGGCGCGTGGCTGTGTCGTCATCGAACCGGCGAGCGGCCACCTCGCATCGGGACTTGTCGGTCGGGGGCGGTTGGCAGACGAGGCGACTATTCTCGGCACCGTTCGCCAGGTGCTGGGACGGACTGGCGATCTACGTGGCTGGCGCGTCGTCGCAACCGCGGGCGGCACCCGCGAAGCGATCGATCCGGTGCGAGTGATCGCGAACCGCTCGTCCGGCAAGATGGGCCACGCTCTGGCCGAAGCGGCGCGAGACCGTGGCGCGGAGGTAACTCTGATCAGCACCGCGAGCCTGCCGGACCCGGTCGGCGTGCGCGTGGTGAGGGTGGAGAGCGCCAAGCAGATGCACCGGGCCGTGCTGGAGGCGCTGCGCGGCGCGGACTGCCTGCTCATGGCAGCGGCGGTGGCCGACTACCGGCCCCGGAGCGCGGCCGGCCAGAAGATCAAGAAGCAGAACGAGGCCGTGACGATCGAGCTGGAGCCGACGACGGACATCCTGGCTGAGACCGCCAGCCTCGATGATGGGCATCTCATCAGAGTCGGCTTCGCCGCGGAGAGCGAGCGGCTGGCCGAGTACGCCCGGGAGAAGCTGGAGCGGAAGCGCTTGGACCTGATCGTCGCGAACGACATCTCCCGCTCGGACAGCGGCTTCATGGCGGACGACAACAAGGTGGTCATCTTCGGACGGGATGGGCTCATTGTGGACCTGCCGCTCCAATCGAAGTACGACGTGGCGCACTCCGTGCTGGACGCGGTGGCGCAGCGAGGACAGGAGCGGCATGGCCAGGGATAACGCGGCCGTTGAGCGGGCCGTTCGAGACCTGCTGGTGGCGCTCGGCGAGGACGTCGAGCGGGAGGGACTGAGAGAGACACCACGGCGCGTCGCGGAGATGTTCGCCGAGATCCTGAGCGAGCAGGACGACGACCCGGGACAGCTCCTGGAGACGACCTACGACGAGCAGCACGAGGAGATGGTCATCGTACGCGACATCACCTTCTACAGCCTGTGCGAGCACCACCTCCTGCCGTTCCACGGCGTGGCGCACATCGCGTACATCCCGCGCGGACACGTCGTTGGTATCTCGAAGCTCGCCCGGGTCGTCGAGGCGCTGGCGCACCGTCCGCAGGTCCAGGAGCGGATGACGAGTCGGATCGCGGACCTGATCGAAGAGCGGCTCCGCCCGCGCGGGGTGGCCGTCGTCGTGGCGGCAGAGCACCTCTGCATGACCATGCGCGGCATCAAGAAGCCGGGCAGCCGCGTCGTCACGTCGGCGACGCGCGGCGCGTTCCGCGCTCGCCAGGCGACCCGGATGGAGTTTCTCGCCCTGTTGGACGGCGGCAGCTCGCGATGAACGGGGGCGGCTGGGCGACTGCCTACCTCGGACTCGGGGCCAACCTCGGCGACCGCGCCGTGACCCTGGCGGCCGTCGCCCGCCGACTCGCAGCCGAGCCGTTCCTGCGTGTGGTCCGCGCGTCGTCCCTGGTCGAGAGCGCCCCGGTCGGCGTGCTCGAGCAGCCCTGGTTCCTGAACCAGGTGCTGGAGGTCCAGACCTCGTTGACACCGCGCGAGCTGCTCGCCCTGGCGAAGACGGCGGAGCAGGAGCTGGGTCGGCGGCCGTCGCCACGCTGGACGTCCCGTGCGATCGACGTGGACATCCTCCTGTTCGGCGACCTGGCAGTCAGAGAGTCCGACCTCGTGGTGCCCCATCCAGAGATGTGGCGGCGGCGCTTCGTCCTGGAGCCGCTGGCCGAGCTGAGGCCGGACCTGCACGCTCCGGATGGACGGCCGATCGCCACGGTGGCGGCTGCGCTGGCGCCCGAGCAGCCGTTGCGTCCGGCGCCTGCCGCGCCGCTGCTCGACTAGCGGAGCGCGCCGGTGGCCGAGCAGCTCCAGTTGGCCGACACGATCGTCGCGATCGCCACGGCCCCGGGTGAGGCGGCCATCGCCGTGGTCCGACTGAGCGGGCCGCGCAGCCGCGAGATCCTCGAGACGATCTTTCGTCCCAGCGGCAAGGCCCCCCGCAGGCCCTGGACGATGGTGCACGGCTGGGTCGTCGATCCTTTTCGGGACCGACCGATCGACGAAGCGCTGGCGGTGTATATGCCGGGGCCTCACAGCTACACCGCCGAGGACGTGGTCGAGATCCACTGCCACGGTGGACGTCTGGTGCCGCGAGCCGTCATGGAGCTGGCTTTGACCGTCGGCGCCCGGCCGGCCCAGCCGGGTGAGCTCACCCTACGCGCCTTCCTGAACGGCCGGCTCGACCTTGCTCAGGCAGAGTCAGTGCTTGACGTCATCAAAGCGCGTACCGACCAGGCCCAGCGGCTGGCGCTGGCCGGCCTGGCCGGCCGCCTCTCGTCCCGCATCTCCGCGCTGCGCGAGGAGCTGGTCGAGGTACGGGCGCACCTGGAGGCAAGCCTGGATTTCTCAGAGGAGGATCTGCCGCTCCGCGACGTCAGCCCAGGCGTCGAGCGCGCCCGGGCTGCTGTTGGCGAGCTGCTTGCCGGAGCTGACCGGGGGATCGTCGTCCGCCAGGGCGTGCGCACGGCCATCGTCGGTCGGCCAAACGTCGGCAAGTCCAGTCTACTGAACGCGCTGCTGCGCGCCGATCGCGCGATCGTCACGGACATCCCGGGCACCACGCGCGACACGGTGGAGGAGACGGCCGACCTGGGCGGCGTGCCGTTCTGGCTGATCGACACGGCCGGCCTGCGTGAGACTCTGGACGCGGTCGAGCGGGTCGGAGTGGAGCGCTCGCGTGCGGCTCTGGCGAGCGCGGCGCTCGTCGTGCTCGTCCTCGACCGGTCGGAGCCACTGGCCGCGGAGGACCGACGGCTCGCGGAGGAGATCCAGGACCGGCCGGTGGTGGTGGCCATCAACAAGATGGATCTGCCAGGTGTCATCCCTCTGGGAGAGGCGCTGCGCCTGATCCCAGGCGCTGAAGCGATCGAGCTCTCGGCGCGCACCGGTGAGGGGCTGGCTGATCTGGAGCAGGCGATGCTGCGCACCGCGGTCGGTCCATTGGAGGGACAGGATCTCGCGGTGGCCTCGCCGCGGCAGAAGGACGCGCTGCTGCGGGCGCGGGCCGCGTTAGACCAGGCGGTTGTGGCGCTCCGGGACGGGACACCGCCGGACGTGCTGGCCGGGGAGGTGGCCATCGCCGTGCGCGCGCTGGGGGAGATCACCGGCCAGGACGCCACCGAGGACTTACTGGACGCGATCTTCTCGCGATTCTGCATCGGGAAGTAGTCGTCTCCCGGGCGTGAAGCGTTGTGGCTCATCGAGAGCCGACTGCTGGCGCGGGTGGTGTGGGGACGGGCGTTCGGGGCGTTCTTCGCGATATACTCTGCCCTGGAGGCGTGATGCCGAGGATGGATCGCGGTGTGGCGCAGCGCTACGCCGCGGGACGGAAAAAGAGAAAGCGGCTGGACCGTACGGCGCCAGTGGCGCGACCGGTTGCCGATCGGCCGAGGCAGGAGGCAGACGGCAACGACCTGGATGAGGCGTTGACCGGTACGGCTGGCCAGGGTGCGCGGCCGGCGCCTCGGACCGCGCCACGCACGGGATCGCTCACGATGAGCCGCACAGAGGTCCGACGTGTCGTCACGACTGCTCGGCCCCGGGTCTCATCACGCAAGCCATTCTCCGCTTACGCGGATGAGTACCGGTATGTCGCGCACGATCTCCGCCGGTTGGTGGTGGTGGCCGGTGGGCTGCTCGTTCTCCTGGTCGTGCTCTCGTTCGTCATTCGCTGAACGTGCGCCACCGACCGCTCTGACCGGCCTGGCAGCGGGCGACGGCACGCTCCATCGTCCTGCCGAGCGCCCATTGCCGACGACAGACCAGCGATGAGCAGAAGCATCCCCCTCGGCCGGATCTTCGGCATTCGCCTGCTCGTCCATCCGAGCTGGTTTGCCGTGCTGCTGCTTCTGGCGTTCGGACTGTCCAACTTCTACTTCGGATGGCGCTTCCCGCGCTGGCCGGCGCCGCTCGTCTGGGCCGCTGGTGTTAGCGGGAGCCTGGCCTTCTTCGTGGGTGTTCTCCTCCATGAGCTCGCGCATTCCCTCGTCGCGCAGCGGCACGGTATTCCAGTACGGAGCATCACCCTCTTCCTGTTCGGCGGCGTCTCCCACATCAGCGCTGATGCGCCCACGCCGGGCGTTGAGCTGAAGATCGCCCTGGCTGGACCCTTGAGTAGCCTGGTTCTCGCGTTGCTGCTCTTCGTGACAAGCGGGCTGGCCGGCGGGGAGCGGCATCCGATCGGAGGCCTGCTGCTCCTCCTCGCGACGCTGAACCTGTCGCTGGGGATCTTCAACCTGCTGCCTGGCTTTCCGCTTGACGGCGGGCGGCTGTTCCGCTCGATGGTCTGGTTTGCCTCGGACGACTTTGGCTGGGCCACGCGGGTCGCGACTGTCTCCGGCCAGCTCGCCGCCGGCGCCTTCATCGCCGCCGGACTGTACCTCGCGTTTGGGGTCCACTCCATGACTCCGAGCGGTCTCTGGCTGGCGTTCGTGGGCTGGTTCCTCTTCAAGTCCGCCGGCGACAATCTCCAGGGTACGATGCTCATGCGCCGCCTGGACGGGTTGCGCGTCACGGACATCCTGAGACCCGAGCCGTCGGTCGTGGAGGAGCGCGCCGCGGCGTTGGAGGTGGCCCACGCCATGCTCCAGGACCCGCGACACGACCTCTGGATCGTCACGCGGGCCGGCGAGGTCGTCGGGCTGGTGGGGCATCGCGACCTGCGGCGCGCGGGCGTGGCGCGTCTGCGCTCGGTGGCAGTCTCCCAGGTCATGCGACGCCTCACAGCCGGCCAGCTCCTGGACGCGCAGACGCCGGCCGCTCAGGCGCTCCAGCTCATCCTGGAGAGCCGCCAGGACGCCCTGCCGGTCATGGCCGGCGGCGTCCTGGCTGGCCTGCTCTATCGCGACGACCTGCTCCGCGTCCTGGAGCTGCGCCACCAGCTCGGAAAGTAACCGGCCGCCAGAGCTGATCCGGCTCGAGGTCGTCGACGAGGTCCGGGTGCGTCTCGACATCTTCGCCGTTTCGTCTTGGTGCTCCCGGACGTACCAGGTGGTCTCAGCCTGGCCCTCCACCAGGCGCTCGCCCAGCGCCGGATTGTCCTGCTGGTGGAGAGCTCCGCCCTCGTGCGAATGAAAACGGCCGCGGACCGAGGGCGTGGATGGTGGTGTCGGAGCGGCTATCGGCTGATTCCCAGGACGATCCTCCGGAACTCGTCGTCGCCGAGCTGGCGCTTACGCCAGCGCATTTCGGAACGGAGCCTGGCGATGACCTCCGGCTCCCTCCTCTCGGGGATGGAGAGTCCCAGCTCGCGCGCCTTGGCGCGGACGGCCCACGGGCCGGAGTAGTGGCCGAGGAGGTTTGTCTGTGAGTTCCCGAACGCCTCGGGCTTCATCGACAAGAACGACCAGAAGCCTTCCTCGTTGTCCGGCACCGCGTAGTGGACTTCCACCAGGTGAGAGAAGGCGGTTTTCCCCACGATCGGCATCGTGTCGGGCATCGGGAACTTGGTCAGGTCGGCCACGAGCCGGGATAGCTCGGTCATCTTTTCCAGCTTGATGCCGCAGTCGAGGCCGTAATAGATCTGGACGACCGTTGCCACCTCGGCCAGCGGCGCGATGTGAGCGCGTTCTCCCAGGCCGTGGACGGCCGCGTCGATGATGTCCGCGCCCCCCTCGAGCCCAGCGTAGAGCGCCGCCGCTGCCATGCCGATGTCGTTGTGGGTGTGCAGGCCGATCCTGGTGTTCGGCAGCAGCCGCTTCATCTCCCGGACGACGTGCGTGTAGACGTGGTAGATCGCCATGCCGTTGATGTCGTCCAGTTTGATCATGTCGGCGCCCGCGTCCACCAGCCTGGTACACACCTCCGCGAGCCGCTCGATCGGGATCCGGGTCATGTCCTGGATCAGACAGCCGACCTTGCCGCGCGAGCCGGCTTTTCGTCTGGCGTACTGGACGGAGCCGACGGCGCGCTCGATCGCCTCCTCGACGCCGATGCGCGCGCCGGCCATCGATTCGAACAGGCACATCTGGTGCGGCGAGAACGAGAAGCACAGCGTGGTGTAGTCGGCGCCGTGGTCGAAATTGAGATCGACTTCCACCTTTGCCAGTTCGGGATTGAGGACCGACGTTGGATGGACGAGCGCTTCGACGATGACGCCGGGATATCGCTTCTTGACCTCTTGCATCTCCTGTGGGTCGTCGTGGTGCATCTGGAGCATGCTCACGCCAGCCTCAACCAGCTTATCGGCGATCAGGATCACCTCGTCTCGTCTCAAGGAGACGCCCGGAAGCTGGCGGCCTTCGCGCAGCGTGATGTCGCAGAGCTGCAGCTTCTCCGGGAGAGTCATCCTGGAGCGGATCTCGTCGCTGAAGCAGTGCTGGGAGATCCGCCAGAGGTCAGTGGTCGGCTCAAGCTCGCGGTTCACGGGATAGCCAGTCATGCAGTGCTCCTTCTGAGAGCCGCCCGTCTCTACCGAGATCGTTCGTGAACGCCGACGATCGGATAGCTCGTCGGGACGATCTCGTCGAGCTCCTTGCCGCTGTGGTGCCAGTTAGGGGTGGACGCCCACAGGCGCTCGCCCTCGGCCTGGACGGCCTCCAGCAGTCTCCCCTCGTCGAAGCGAGTGGCGCGACCGTTCTCTAGCAGGATCTCGCCGTCCACGATCGCCAGCTCGACGTCCGAGCCGTTGCCGCACTCCATGAGCGACTTGATCGGGTCGTGCACCGCGCCAAAGTGGACCTGGAGCAAGTTGACCACGATGATGTCTGCCTTCGCCCCCGGCGCCAGGCGGCCGATGTCGTCGCGACCCAGGGCGCGGGCCGGCGCCAGCGTCACGGCGTCGAAGACGTGCTCCGGTCGACCGACCCGGTAGTTCTCTTCCACCTTGCGGCACATCAGCGCCGCCCAGCGCATCTCCTGCACCAGATCCTGCGGGTAGGTGTCTGTACCGAGCGCCACGTTGATGCCGCGCTGGCGGTACGACTCCAGCGACTCCAGCGCCAGCCCGATCTTGGCTAGCTTGTACGGCGCGTGGACCGCTGTGGCGCCGGCTCGGGAGATGATACCGAGGTCGTCAGCGTAGGGGTACCTGGACCACGAGTGCCTGTTGTGGAACACGCAGTGAGCCAGACCGGTCCGCTCTTTGAGGAAGCCGATGGAGTCCAGCAGCTCGAAGGGCGTCTTACCGGTCTGCTCCAGGATGTTGTAGAACTGCCGGTGGTTGTTCGCCGTGTGGAGCTGCATCGGCAGCCCGAGCTCGTCCGCTGACTGCCGCGCGCGCTGGAGCAGGTCCACCGTGCACGTCTCCAGGTGGCTCGGGTGCAGAATGGCGCGAATGCGTCCGCCCTGCGCCCCATCGTACTGGCGCGCGTACGCGACGGCGCGCTCGAGGCCGGCGAGCCCCTTAGCTTCGTCCCAGACCAGCGCGACTCGACCGCCGTCAAACGTGTGTGACGCCGAGCCGAAGGCGGGCCCGAGGTAGGCGCGGATGCCGAGATCGACCGCCACCTGGGTCGCTTCGTCCGCGCCGCCGGCCAGCGTTCCGGCGTCCACGATGGTTGTTGCGCCACCGCGCAGAGCGGACCAGAAGCCGTAGGCCGCGACGACCTCGGCGCGCTCGCCGCGTCGGCCGTGCGCCGTGCCGCGCCGGGTGGCGCTGTGGCTCAGGTAGTTCGCCCCGAAGTAGTCGGCCTTTGTCGTATCGAGCGCGGTTGCCTGGCCGGCGTTGATGCCGGTGTGGATGTGGCTGTTGATCAACCCCGGCGAGACGAGCTTGCCGCGCGCGTCGATCTCACGGTCCACCCGGCCGTCGAACCGCCGGCCGACGAAGAGCACCCTGTGGTCTTCGTACACCACGCAGCCGTCCGGAACTAGCTCGTGGGTGGACCCATTGAAGCCCACCACCCAGCCGCCCTGTACCCGCGTTCGCACAACACCCTCCTTGACGGCCCGACCGCGCCGCCGACCGGTGCTGCCAGTATAGGGAAGTGCGCCGCTGCGCTCTACCGCCTCCGAGACGCCGCCCGCGCGGAACGGTCGTGCTACGCTTGGAGAGGAGTCGCGGCCGCTGGTGGCGCATGCCGGAGTGTGCCCTCAGACCGCGGCGCTGGAGGGAGTGCGCCGGGGTGAGACCGGCGGCAGGTCATGGGGGCTGGTCAGGATCATGGTAGACACACCGCGATGTCTCGCGCTCGTCTCGGACTACGATGGCACACTGGCGACCGACGGACAGGTGGACGAGGCGACGCTGGCGGCGGTCCGGCGGTTCTCCGCCTCAGGACGCATCCTCATCCTTGTCACCGGTCGACGGCTGGACGACCTGCTGAGCGTCTTTCCTGACGTGGACGCCTTCGACCTGGTAGTCGCTGAGAACGGCGCGCTGCTCTACTGGCCGTCAACGGGCCAGCAGGACCTCCTGGGGGAGCCTCCCTCGAGGGAGTTGATCGCCCGACTCAGAGAGCGGCGCGTGATGTCGCTCTCGGTCGGCCGTTCCATCGTCGCGACGGTGCGCCCATATGACGAGGCAGCGTCCGAGGTCCTACGCGAGCTCGGCCTCCAGCACCAGGTGATCTTCAACAAGGGCTCGGTCATGATCCTGCCGGCCGGCGTAGACAAGCGCTCCGGTCTGCTCCACGCGCTGGACGCCCTCGACCTCGTTCCTGGCGACGTCGTCGGAGTCGGCGATGCCGAGAACGACCTCCCCTTTCTGCTCCTCGGTGCTCGCTCGGCAGCGGTGGCGAACGCGCTGCCCATCGTCAAGGAGCAGACGAGCCTGGCCCTGCGCGGCGCGCGTGGCGCGGGTGTGGTCGAGCTGATCGACCGTTTGCTGTCTGAAGCGGATGGTCGGCTCACCGAGCCTGCGCGCCGGAGGCTGGCCCAGAACACGGCCGCGCGCCAGTCCCGCGCCTCGCGCTTGCCAGTCGCCGCGGGTCCGTCCGACCTGTCGGTGGTGGTTGTGGCCAATCGTGGCCCGCGCGACTTCGTCTGGGATGACCACCGCTGGACGACACGCATGGCGGCCGGCGGGCTCGTCAGCCTGCTGAGCCCGCTGGCTCGCAGGCCGGACGTCGCCTGGTTCTGCTGCGTTTCGGAGCCGCCGGACGCGCACCGTGCCCGGGGCGGCCTCTTCACGACCGCCGCCGACCAGCAGGAGTCCCGTCTCCACGTCGTGCCGGTGCCGCTCCCGGCGGACATCTACCAGCAGTACTACGGCCAGATCAGCAACGAAGTGCTCTGGATGCTCCAGCACCAGCTTATCGGAACGGACGGCTATCAATGCCTCGATGCCCGGCGCCACCTGGCGTGGAACCGAGGCTATCTCGAGGCGAATCGCCGCCTGGCAGGATTCATCAGAAGGCGCGTCACCTCGGCCCGGTCCTTCCTGATCCAGGACTATCACCTGTACCCACTGCCGGGATTGCTGCGCGAGTCGTTCCCGCGGACACCGATCGCCCACTTCACACACATCCCGTTCCCCGACGTTCCCGCGTTGAAGCTGCTCCCGAAGAGCTGGCGCGACACCATCCTGCGCGGTCTGCTCGGCGCGGACGTCGTGGGCCTGCAGACCCAGCACGATGTCCAGGCGTTCTTGAGCTGCTGTGCCGACCTGCTCGGCGCGCCAGTGGACCGGGACCGGGCGATGGTCGAGGCGGACGACGGTCGGGAGGTCGCCGTGCGCGCCTACCCGGCCAGCGTGGATCCGAGGGCGCTGCGCCGCACGATGCGCGTCGCGGCGGTCGCCGCGGCGCGCGACCGCCTCATGCCAGACCTTGAGCCGCTGAGCATCATTCGCGTCGATCGGCTCGATCCGAGCAAGAACCATCGCACGGGCTTTCTGGCGTTCGCCCGCCTCCTGGAGATGCGCCCAGACCTCCGCGGTCAGCTCCAGTTCGTCGCCTTCCTGGTGCCCTCCCGAACCGACCTGGGCGTCTACCGAGCGTACCGCGATGCGATCTACCGCCAGATCGAGGAGATCAACGATCGCTTCACGCCGGCCTGCGGGCGGCCGCCCATTGTCACGTACTACACCAACGACCGCGAGCAGGACCTCGCGGCGATGGAACGCTGCGACGCTCTGCTGGTGAACTCGCTGGAAGACGGGATGAACCTGGTGGCCAAGGAGTGGGCCGTCGTCTCGAAGCGCCCCGGCGTCCTTATCGTCTCGGAGACAACTGGCGTGGCGCACGAGGCGGTCGACAGCGCGCTGCTGGTCTCGCCGCTCGACGTGGAGGGGACGGCCCAGGCGATGGCGCAGGCGCTGACCATGAATTCGGCCGAGCGCTCGCGGCGGCTGGCCCGGTTCAGAAAGCGCGTGGAGGGATGGACGGCGTCCGACTGGCTCCGGGCGCAGCTAGTGGACCTGAGCGCAGACGAGGAGATCGCCCGCCCGCCGTCCGCGTCGGTCCTCGTGGGGGCGTCCTGAGCCCCCGCCAGGACCCGGACTCACTGCCTCGCTTCCAGCCAGGTCTCCATGCCGTCCGAACCCTTGCCCTCGACGAGGTTCTTGCAGCTCCAGAACTCGGAGTCCTCGAGGACCCAGACCTTGTGCGGGGCGTTCGCCGGAATGCAGACGACCGAGCCCGGCTTCAGAATCCAGGTCTCTTTGCCCACCGTCACCTGGAGCGTGCCAGAGGTCAAGGAGATGATCTGCTCGTGCGGGTGGCTGTGACGCGGCGGACCGGCGTTGCGCGCGTACTTGACGCGGCTCATCTCGATGGCATCCCCGCGCATCACGGCGCTCACGGAGGTCCGACCGGGCCGAGTTCCCTTCTGCTGCTCCTCGAGCTCGTCCCAGGTAGCGTGGTCCATAGCGTCCTCCATCGTTGTCGGCGATCGCGTACGCCGCAAGTCTGCCCTTGACCGATGGCTCCTGTCAACGGCGCGGGGTGCGTCCGAGAGATGTGGCAGCCTGGTCGACGGACCGGCAGCGCACCGCCCGGGGGCAGCGTTCTGATCGGGCGCGGCGCGCAGGGCTACACTGCCCGCACAGCCCCTCAGAAGGAGAGACCGTGATCCCACCAACCGACAGGACCGGCACGCTCAAGGCCGAGCGGCGGAGGGACAGCCAGCAGTGGCTGCTCGACTGGATGGTCAAGACCACCGGCCGGACGCACAACTTCGCCTACGATCACCGCGAGATCCCGGCCGAGGTGAAGACGTATCGCCAGATCCCGCGAGTCATGGAGAAGAGCGCCCGCCACCAGGAGACGATCGCGCGCGCCGCCGAGGCTGCCGGCCACAGCCTCTCCGCCTGCGACCTCTACCACAAAGCCGCGCAGAATTATCGGACCGCGCAGCACGCCATCTTCTACGACGATCACCCGGACAAGGTCCACCTCCACCGCAAGATGCTGGAGTGCTTCGAGGGCATCATGCGCACCGCCGAGTACCCGATCGAGCGGGTGGAGATCGACTGGGAAGGTGTACAGATCCAGGCCAACTTCCACAAGGTGCCGGACGCGAAGAACGCGCCCACGATCCTTTTTGTACCGGGGATGGACCAGACCAAGGAAGCCGTGCCCGACCCGATGAACAACATCTTCGTTCGTCGCGGCCTGAACGTCCTGTCGGTGGACGGCCCCGGCCAGGGCACCAGCAACATGCGGAAGATCCGCGTGACGGCCGACAACCACGAGCGCGCCACCAGCGCCTGCCTCGCCTGGCTGACGAAGCGGCCGGAAGTGGACCCCGAGCGGATCGGCGTGATGGGCGGCTCCATGGGCTCCTACTGGGGCGCCCGCCTGGCAGCGCTGGACCCGCGCGTGAAGGCGTTCGCCAGCTCCGCGGCCTGCTACGGCACCAAGCGAGCCATTTTCGAGGAGGCCTCGCCACGGTTCAAGCAGATCTTCATGTACATGGCCGGCATCCACGACGAGGACGAGTTCGACAGGATGGCCGAGACGATGCACAACTTCGGCTACGGCCAGAAGATCAAGTGCTTCACCCTGATGGTGCTCGGTGAGTACGACCCGCTCTGCCATCTGGAGGAGGGTCTCGCCTTCTACGAGGAGGTCGCAGGTCCGAAGGAGATCTGGGTGCTGGAGAACGAGTTCCATGTGCCGCGCAGCTCGCGCAACGTCGGCGGCGGCGCGGTGGACCCGTTCATGGTGGACTGGCTGAAGGAAGCGCTGTTTGACAGCAAGCCGAGGGACCTGAACAGGGTTGTGCTGGTCCACGACCGCGGCGGCCAGGGCCCCTACAGCGGCACGCTGAGCGGCGTGGAGGACGTCTACCTCGGCTGGCGGCTGGACTCCTGAGCTCGTCTCGGCGCGCTCTCGGCTGACTGGGTTGATGTGACGTGGAGCAGGGCGGATCTCGAGATCCGCCCTGCTCCACGTTCACCGGTTAGGTCCGCGAGCGTTCTGTGAAAGCCCTATTCGTGAAAGTGGCGCTCGCCTTCCGAGCCCTTGCCGCCAACGAGGTTCTTCAGACTCAGGAAGTACGAGTCCTCGATGCTTTCGACCCTGTGCGGCACGTTGGAAGGGATGTGGACCACGTCGCCGGGCCGGATGACGGCTTCCTCGCCGTCGACGAACACCCGCATGGCGCCGCTCAGTACGCTAATGATCTGCTCGTGCGGGTGGCTGTGCAGCTTTGGTCCCTGGCCGGCCGGCCAGAGAGCCCGGTTGACCTCAATCGCGTCGCCCACAAGAGCAGCGCCCTGGGTGTTGCGTGTCGGACTCTGGCGCTGCTCCAGCTCGTCCCAGGTGAAGACGTCCATGCTGACCTCCGGTGGCCGGCCTGAGTACTCGGCGAAGCATCCGCCTCGAGGCGACCGTCTGTCAAGCACCGCGATCTCGTTGCATTGCACCCAACAGCCTGCTACGCTTGTGTCCGGCATCGTCACCAGGTCCGGTTCGAAGACCAGATTCCGACCGAGAGGTTGTGAGGATGAGCGTACTCAGTCCGGCAGACGATTCTTCGCGGCGGATCCCACGCCGAGCGTTCCTCAAGCTGGCCGGCACCATCGGCCTCGGCTCCGCGGCAGGCGGCCTGCTCTTGGTCGCCTGCCAGTCGACCTCGGCTCCCGCGCCCAGGGCGCCTGAAGCGCCCACCTCCGCCCCCGCCAGGCCGGCTGCGCCCGCCGCGCCCGCGCCAGCCGCCCCGGCTGCTCCGCCGCCCGCCGTGGCTCCGGCGGCCCCGGCTGCCTCGCCGGCAGCTGCTGCCCCCGTGGCCTCTCCCGCCAGGCCGCCCGGAGAGATCATGACGGCGAACATCGCCTACGTGATCAACCTGAACTCGCTGGCGCTGATGGTCGCGCGGGAGAAGGGCTTCTGGCTGGAGGAAGGCCTGGACGTCAAGCTCAAGAGCTTCAACAGCGGCACTGACGCCGCGAAGGCGCTCCAGATCGGCGAGGTCCAGTACAGCTTCTCCGCGACGTCCAACTTCCTGCCGGCGCGCGAGCAGGGCATCCCGATGCAGATCATCATGTTCGACATGGGCGACCAGACCACTGCTCGGTCGGACAGCCAGTTGGCGATCGTCGCGCTGGCTGGACAAGGGATTGAGGCGGGGAAGCCGGCGACCCTGGCCGGCAAGAAGGTCGGCACGCAGGTTGGCCAGACGCCAAACGACTATCTGAC
>JADZDV010000331.1 GCA_020850915.1 Chloroflexota bacterium
AAAACCGGCAGTAGCGGAGGCCCCATCCAACCTCGCCGTCGTGACCGGCTACATCCTGCACCCTGAGATCTTCGAGATCCTCGCCCGGACGCGGCAGGGTCAGGGCGGCGAGATCTGGCTGACTGACGCGCTCAGGGAGCTCGGCCAGCGGCAAGGGATCTTCGCCTGCGAGTTCGCCGGCACTCGCTACGACGCGGGGACGAAGCTGGAGTACCTCCGCGCCACCGTCGAGCTCGCCCTGCGCGACGAGCAGCTCGGCCCCCAGTTCAGGCAGTACCTCCACCAGGTCGTCGCTCGGGAAGAACACTGACCTGAGCGGGCGCCACCTGACCTCCCCCCAGCGCGGGGAGGTCAGGTGGGAGGGCTCCCAACCCCTCCCACACCCTAGACGGCCGCCGGCAAGGGCTGCTCACGCAGCCCGTACGTGGTGTCAGTCTCGATCAGCCGCTCCATCTGCTCGTCGGTCAGCAGCAGCCATTGGCAGCCGCCGCCGGGACACCACTCGCTAAGCTGGTCCCGGATATGCTGCACGCTCATCGGCTGGTTCGCGTTCGCCAGCAGGACGCGGAAGATCGCCTCCAGCGTCGGCATCTCAGACTCGATGAAGTGCTTCTGCCTCGAACAGCATTCCCGTATGACTTTGATCGGGTTGGAGCCGTAGGCCCTCTTTCTGACCTCGAACGTCATCCTTCCGCTCATCCGGTCGAAGAGGGGCTGGCGGTCCTCCACTTCCTGACCCAGCTTACTCTGGCATGACGCGCACATCCGCGCTCGCGCGATCTCCGCGAACGAGATGTTGTGCTGGTCAAACCAGCCGGTATCGATGTGGTACCGCCGCGCTTCTTCCGCCTCTGTCCGCGGTTCGTTCACCGAGATCACCTTCCTGACCTGCGCGGAGCCGTACGCGTGAGCAACGGGAGCCTCGCCGTCGCCGGAGGGCGCCGCGCCCCTGCAATTTCCGGTCGGCTCTACAGTTGACTTAAGACAGCGTCGTCGATCTCGAGGTTCGTGTAGACGCGCTGGACGTCATCCAGGTCCTCCAGCCGCTCCATCAGCCTGGCAACGGCAACCGCGTCCTTCGTGTCAGCTTGCATCGTCGACTTCGGGACCATCGCGGACTCCGCGGAGACGATCGTCACGTGGTCCGCCTCGAGCGCTTTGCGCACCGCCTCGAGCTGGCCGGGCTCGGTGTAGATCTCTATCGTCGAGTCGTCCACCTGGAAATCCTCCGCGCCCGCGTCGATTGCCTTCAGCGCGATCTCCTCCGGATCGCTCCTACCAGCCTCGACGACAACGACCCCGCGGTGGTCGAAGTTCCAGGCTACGCAGCCGCTCTCGCCGAGATTGCCCCCGGCCCGGGTGAAGGAGTTGCGAATCTCCGCCACCGACCGATTGCGGTTGTCCGTCATCGCCTCAATCAGGATCGCCGCCCCCCCGGGGCCGTAGCCTTCGTAGGTGATCTCCTCCAGGGCCGCGCCCTCGCCGCCGCCGGCGCCGCGCTTGATCGCCCGCTCGATCGTGTCCAGCGGCATATTGTTGTCTCGCGCCCGCTGGACCGCGAGCCTCAGCCGAGCGTTCCCTTCAGGATCCGGTCCACCCTCGCGTGCCGCGACGACGATCTCTCGGCCGAGCTTCGTGAAAAGCTGGCCGCGTTTCGCGTCCGCGGCGCCTTTCTGCCGCTTGATCTGCGACCACTTCGAATGGCCCGACATGTCCAATCGCTCCCCTGCGAGGTCAAACTTCAGGATTCTACCACGAAGGACTTCCCCCTCCACCCCTGTTGCCAACGACCACAGGACCGCGCGGACAGCCGACGGACGCGCCAATCCCGTCGCCAGCTCAACTGTAGACGCGGCTGGGCTTTCGCGACTGCGATCGGAAGACCGGCGTGAGGAACAGACCCGCGATGAAGCCGCCTACGTGCGCCCAGACGGCAACTCCGCTCGTCTGCGCCGTGTCTCCCACAGACGCAACGCCGCTCAATAACTGCGTCAGAAACCAGAAACCGATCAGCAAGACCGCCGGGACGCGGGTGATGGTGATGAACGGCCCGATGAACAGCAGCGTTCGGATTCTCGCACGCCCGAACATCAGGAGATACCCCGCCAGCACGCCGGCGATCGCACCGCTGGCTCCTATGCTCGGCAGTTGAGAATTGAGATTGAACGCGATGTGGGTGACGCTGGCAACGATGCCGCACACCACGTAGAAGATCAGGTAGCCGGGTCTCCCCATGCGGTCTTCGACGTTGTCGCCGAAGACCCACAGGTACAGCATGTTGCTGCCAATGTGCAGCCAGCCCCCGTGCATGAACATGGACGTGAAGATCGTCGTGTAGAGAATGCCCAGCGGTGGCCCCGGTGGAAGATCCTGCCCGTGCGTGTACTCGTACGGGATCACGGCCGCCGACAGGAACAATCGATTCTGGCCAGCGCTCGACAGGGAGATCTCGTACAGAAAGACCAGTACATTGACCGCGACCAGCAGCACGTTGACGATCGGAAATCGCCGTCGGGGTCCGGGGTCGTCACTGAGAGGGATCACCGCCCTGGCCTCCTCGGTGGTCTCGCCCGTATCGGCGGGCGACGTGCTCTCGCCGGGCGCTGGAACAGCGCTTTGCTATACTTTCCCACACTCGAACGTAGCTGATGAACGCGGTCTTGCCCGCTGACGAGCCGGGTGCACCCAGCGCAAGCCGCGTGCCGAACGCGAGCCTCGGCTCCCCACAGCATATCAGGCGGGTATCTACCGCGCGAAGAAGGAGCGCTCGATGAAGGCGTATGACGCCTCCCAGATCTTCAATGTCGGGCTGTTTGGTCACGGTGGCGTGGGTAAGACCTCCCTGGTCGAAGCTGCGCTCTTCCGCTCCGGCGCGATCAGCCGACTGGGAAGTGTGGGCGAGGGCAACAGCACCACCGACTACGACCCCGACGAAGTCCGCCGCGGGATGTCCGTCAGCCTCGCGCTCGCTCCCCTCGAGTGGCACGACCGCAAGATCAACCTCGTCGACTGCCCCGGCTACGCCGACTTCTTCGGCGAGGTGCTCGAGGGCGTGCGCATCGTTGACGGTGCCGTGATCGTGGTGGACGCCGTCTCCGGCGTCCAGGTCGGCACAGACCAGGTCTGGAAAGAGCTGGACAAACCGCGGGTCCCCCGCCTCATCTTCTGCAACAAGATGGAACGTGAGAACGCCGACTTCGAGCGCGTGCTGGGTCAGCTCCGCGACCGCTACGGCAAGGCCGTCGTCCCGATCGTCGCCCCGGTCGGCCGCGAGCAGGGTTTCCGGGGCGTCGCGGACCTTGTCAGACAGTGCGCCTACATCGACTCGACGGACGGCTCCGAGCCAGTCCCAGACAACGCGGCTGAGACTGTCGAGCGCCTGCGCGAGCAGCTCATAGAGGCCGTCTGCGAGCTGGATGACGAGCTGATCAACAAGTACCTCGAAGGCGAAGAGATCAGCACGGACGAGCTGAGTCAGGGACTTGCCCACGGTGTCCGAGACGGCCAGCTCGTTCCGGTGCTCTGCGGCTCCGCCCTCGGCCTCAAAGGTGTCGAGCCGCTCCTCAACGCGATCGTCGCCTACCTGCCCAGCGCCGCGGAGGCGAAGGATCGCCTCGAGGCCGACGGCGTCCCCACTCCCGAGAGCAACGGCAAGCTCGCCGCCCTGGTCTTCAAGACGATCTCCGACCCGTTCATCGGCAAGCTCAACTTCGTGCGCGTCTACTCTGGCACCATCTCAGCCGACTCCCACATCTGGAACGCGCGCAAGAACCGCGACGAGCGCGTTGGCCAGCTCTTCATGATGCGCGGCAAGAACCAGGAGACCGAGGCGAAGATCGGCACCGGCGACATCGGTGTCATCCCCAAGCTCCAGGAGACGACGACCGGCGACACGCTCACGGTCAAAGACGGCGCCGTGCTGCTCCGGCCGATCACCTTCCCGGACCCCTCCTATTCTTCCAGTATCCAGCCGAAGTCCAAGGCCGACGTGGACAAGCTCTCCACGGCCCTGGGCCGCATGCTGGAAGAAGATCCCACGCTCCACGTCGCTCGTGACGTCTCAACGGGCGAGCAGATCTTGTCCGGCCTGGGCGAGTCGCACATCGACATCTTCGTCGAGCGAATGCAGCGCAAGTTCGGCGTGGCGGTCGAGATCGGCACGCCGAAGGTCGCCTACCGCGAAACGATCTCCTCGGCAGCCCGCGCCGAGGGACGCCACGTTCGCCAGTCCGGTGGCCACGGGCAGTACGGCGTGGTGTGGCTTGAAGTAGAGCCGATGGAGCGCGGGGGCCAGTTCGAGTTCGTCGACAAGATCGTCGGCGGCGTCGTTCCGCGTCAGTTCATCCCGGCCGTCGAGAAGGGCATCCGCGAGGCGCTCGATTCGGGGATCATCGGTGGTTTCCCGGTGGTCGACGTCCGCGTCTCGCTGGTGGACGGCAAGTACCACCCCGTCGACTCGTCCGAGCAGGCGTTCAAGACGGCCGGCTCGATCGGCTTCAAGACGGTGATGCAGAAGGCCCATCCGGTCCTGCTCGAGCCAGTCATGGACGTGGCCGTGACGGTGCCCGACGAGTTCACCGGCGACGTCATCGGCGATCTGAACACCCGCCGCGCGCGCGTCCAGGGCATGAACCCGGACAACGGCTTCACCGAGGTGCTCGCGCTGGTGCCTCAGGCCGAGATGCTCCGCTACTCCACCGAGCTCCGCAGCATCACCGGCGGACGCGGCAGCTACTCGATGCGCTTCTCCCACTACGAGGAGGTGCCGGCGCACCTCCAGCAGCAGATTGTGGAGA
>JADZDV010000332.1 GCA_020850915.1 Chloroflexota bacterium
ACCTCCGCGGCCTGGCCAGCCCGACCATTCTCTACATCGTCACGCTCGCACCCCTGCCAGGTCAGATCGTGCTCGAGCTGGACCTGCGGCTCTCCCGAGCGATCCTGGACCGCTTGCTCGGGGGGAGCGGTCAGCCAAACCCGATCCTCCGGGATCTCACCGAGATCGAGCTGACCCTGCTCAAGACCATCCGCACCGTGCTCGCCGGCTGCCTGCGCGAGGCCTGGAGCGGCGTCTTCGCCGTCGAGCCCGATCTGCGCGAGCCGACCCTCAGTCCGGAGTTCGTCCAGGTCACCCTGCCGGGCGAGAGCACCATCCGGCTCGCGCTGGAGGTCGCGCTGCTCGGCGTCAGCGGCCACGTCACCCTCTGCCTGCCCCATCCGGTCCTTCAGCCGGTCCTGGAGGACCTGTCCGCCCAGGTCCGCTTCGCGAGCGGCCAGGGGCGGACCGTGGAGGACGCGCCGCTCGACCCGCGCGACGAGCTCTGTCAGGTCGCCGTTCCGATCGTCGTGGAGCTCGGCCGCGCCACGCTCTCCATGCGCGAGCTGCTCCAACTGGAGGTCGGCCAGGTGATCAAGCTCGACACGCCCGCCACAGGCGACCTGCAAGTCCGCGTGGGCGAGCAGCCGAAGCTCTGGGGGCGGCCGGGCGTGATCGGCAGGAACCTGGCCTTGCAGGTGACCCGTGTCTCCGAGCTCTAAGCCGTCGATCGTGACGTACCTGTACCAACCATCTCCCCCAACCATCCACTGAAAGGGGCGACGAATGAGCGCTGAACTCGATACTATCTCCGAGCCGGGGCCGGCGTTCGGACCCAGCTCCGTGCTCTCGGCTGAGGAACCTGTCGTGAACCTGGCCGCGTTCGCGCCGCTGGCGCCGGATGGCGGCCGCGGCGAAGGCGCCGGCATCGACCTCCTGCTGGACGTGGCGCTCCAGGTCAGCGTGGAGCTGGGCCGCGCCCGCATGACGATCGGCGAGGTGCTCGGCCTCCGCGCTGGGTCCGTCGTCGAGCTGGACAAGCTGGCCGGCGAGCCGGCCGACATCCTGGTCAACGGCACGTTGATCGCTCGGGGTGAAGTGGTGGTCGTGGACGAGAAGTTCGGCGTGCGCGTCATCGAGATCGTGCCGTACGCGAAGCGGCTGGCCTCGCTCGGCTAGCGGCGTGGCCGGATCCCGCGCGCCCGCCCGCAAGCGGCCAGCCTGGCCCACCCTCGCCCTGCTCGGCATCCTGCCCCGCGGGGCCACCTGGCTGCTGCACGGGCTGGTCGAGCGGCCGGCCGAGCCGCCCTCCGCGCGCTCCGCCCTCGCGCAGTCCGCCTCTGGCGACGCGCCGCCGCCTCCAATCGCGGGCCGAGCCGCCGGCGACACATCGCTCGTCCCCATCGCGGGCCGAGCCGCCGGCGAGGCGCAGCTCGCGCCGATCGCCGGCCGAGCGATCGGCGACGCGCCACCCGTGCCCATCGCCGGCCGAGCGACCGGCGACGCGCAGCCCGCCCCCATCGTCGGCCGGGCCGCTGATCGGTCTGACCCCTTCGAGTGGCCAAGCGCGGCGGTGGAGCTGATCCTCAAGCTGCTCGTCGTCCTCGCCCTGATCTACGTGGCGCTGGCTGCCCTCCGCCGCTACAGCCTCGGCATCGGCCTGACCCGCCGCGCGGGCCATCTCGAAGTGATCGAGTCCACCACCCTCGCGCCCAACCGCTCCGTCTACCTGCTCCGCGTCGGCGACCGCCACCTCGTCGTCGGCGTGACCCCCTCCCAGATCACCACCCTCGCCACCATGGACGACCCCACCACCGGCCCCATCGTCCAGTCCCTCCCCTCCGTCTCCCAGGAAGCCCTCCCCCCCGCCGTCGCCGACTGGCTCCGGGCGGGTGAGACCCCAGCCCCCTCCGACGGCAAGCCCTCCGCTCCGCCTTTTTCCTAGTAAGCGGCACGTCTGCAACGCCCCCCACCCGACCTCCCCCCGCTGGGGGGAGGTCGGGTGGGGGGTTCGATGGATACCACCCACGCGCGGACTCCCCGGGTCCCAACGTACCCGCCTTCCTCAGTCCCTCCGTCCCCCCCTTCCAGTCCCCTCCGACCTGTAGGCCCGCGAGAGCCGGCCGTAGGATGGTGCTGGCCAATCCCACCAGGGACGAGACGCGCCCAGGGCTCCAGACACCTCGCGAGACGCCGCTTCCCGCGGACCGTCAGCCGCCCCAGTGGCGGCCCGGCCCCGCCGTCGGCTCGCCCTCGTCGCCATGCTGGCCCTCTCCGTCCTCCCGCTCGCGGCTTGCTCCGGCCGTGCCGACGCCCTGCCGTCCGTCCAGGTGCGGGTCGGCTCCGGTCAGGGTGACTCGCTCTCGCTCGGCGTCCAGCTCCTCCTGCTCCTGACCGTCCTGAGCCTCGTGCCGGCCGTGGTGATGATGCTCACCTCCTTCATTCGGATCGCCATCGTCCTCTCGTTCGCCCGCAGCGCCATCGGCATGCAGCAGATGCCGCCCAACCAGGTGCTGCTCTGGCTGGCGATGTTCCTGACCGTCTTCGTCATGGCGCCGGTCTGGAACACCGTGAATGAGGCCTGCCTCCAGCCATACCTGAACGGCCAGCTCCAGGCCGACCAGGCGTTCCAGCAGGGCATGGAGCCGATGCGCGAGTTCATGCTGCGCCAGACGCGCGAGAAGGACCTGGGACTCTTCATGTCGCTCGGCAGGCTGCCCCAGCCGCGCACTGCCGAGGACGTCCCCACGTACGTCGTCATCCCGGCCTTCATGATCAGCGAGCTGAAGACTGCCTTCCAGATGGGCTTTGTCATCCTGCTCCCGTTCCTGGTCATCGACATGGTCGTCTCCAGCACGCTCATGGCGATGGGCATGATGATGCTCCCGCCCACCACGATCTCTCTCCCCTTCAAGGTGCTGCTGTTCGTCATGGCGGACGGCTGGCACCTCATCGTCAAGTCGCTCGTCACGAGCTTCGGCTAGGAGACACACCGGTGACCGACCTCGTCGCTCTCGACCTTGCCCGCGGCGCCCTCACGATGACCCTGATGCTAGCCGGCCCGCTCCTGGCAGTCGGCCTGGTGGTCGGCCTGGTCGTCAGTCTGCTCCAGGCGCTGACCCAGATCAACGAGGTGACCCTCTCCTTCGTCCCGAAGATCCTGGCCGTCTTCGCCGCGCTCGCCGTGGCGGGCCCGTGGCTCCTGACCAACATGCTGAACTACACCGTCGGTCTGTTCAACATGCTGCCGAGCATGGCTCGCTAGCCTATGAATCTCACCGGCTCCGCCGAGCTCGCCAGCTTCTCCCCGGCGTACGTCACGCGGTACGTCCTGGCGCTCGTCCGCGTCCTGGGCGCTCTGAGTCTGAACCCGCTGCTCGGCTCGGGCCGCGTGCCCCTCCAGGCGCGCATCGGCCTCGGCCTCTTCACCACCCTGGCCCTCTTTCCACCAGGCAGCCGGGTCACGACGGACGTCGAGCTAGGACCGCTGGAGATCGCCGGCGAATTGCTGCTCGGTCTGCTGGCCGGTTTCGTCGTGGCCCTGATCTTCGCCGCCGTCCAGGTCGCCGCGAACATTATCTCCATCAACGCCGGCTTCGGCTTCGCCACCTCGCTGGATCCCACCTACGATCTCGGCAGCAGCGGCCTGGAGCGTTTCTTCTCCGCCTTCGCGCTGCTCATCTTCGTCCAGATCAACGGCCACCACCTCTTCCTGGCCGGCCTCCATCAGCTCTTCGCCACCGTGGACGTCGGCGCCGTGACGCTGGCACCCGGCGGCGCCGACCGCCTGGCTGAATTGAGCGCCGGCCTCTTCCTGTCGGCCGTCAAGATGGCGCTGCCGGTCCTCGCCGCCCTCATGCTGACGGACCTTGGCATGGCGGTCCTGGCCCGCGTCGCGCCGCAGTTCAACCTCTTCGCCCTCGGCATGCCGGTCAAGGTCGCCGTGGGGCTGGCCGCCCTCGGGATCTCGCTGCCGATCGTCGTTCCGCGTATGGTGGCGCTGTTCCGCGGCATGCCGGAGGGCATGCTGGCGCTGGTGGGCTGAGGCGACGATGGCAGGCGAGCGCAGCGAAGCCGCGACACCCCGTCGTCTCCAGCGCCTGCGTGGCGAGGGGCGCGTCGCGCGTAGCACGGACCTCACCACCGCCCTGGGACTGCTGGCGGCGTTCGTCC
>JADZDV010000333.1 GCA_020850915.1 Chloroflexota bacterium
GCACGGAGCACTGGCGCTGGCCCACAGTATGGACCGACAGCCTTGTTCCTGTTCAGCGGCCGGCGGCATGCTGAATGCCCAGCCACATTCGAAGGGGCGCACGGGTTGTGCCCTGTCAGACAGCGACGGCCCTCCTCGCCTCCGCTACCTCCCGGACGGCGCCGAAGAACAGCTTCGCCGTCTGCTCCCAGGTCAGCCGCGCCAGGGCACGACGACGAGCGGATTCACTCAGCCGATGGCGCAGCGCCTGATCCTCGATGAGTCGGCGCAGCGCGGTTGTGAGTCCAGCAAGGTCGCCCGGCGTCACCAGCAGACCCTCGCGCTCGTGGTCCGCCAGGTAGGGCAGGTTGCCCGCGCGCCAGCCGACGACCGGCAGGCCGAAGGCCATCGCCTCGCCGTAGGCCGTGCCGTAGGGCTCCCGAAGGCTGGGCAACACGAAGATGTCGGCCGCCGCGTACAGGCCAGCGACGCGCTCGCGAGAGATCGGCCCCCAGACGACGACTCGGTCCCGCAGGTCTGACCGGGCGATCCGGGCTCGGAGCGTGTCGCCGTACCGTCGCTCCAGGCGGTCGTCGCCGGCCAGGTGCAGGGTTGCCAGCTCTGGCGGTAGGCGGGCGAACGCCTCCAGCAGGCTATGAATCCCCTTTCTCGGCAACCAGTTCCCAACGCACAGCAGCGCCGCGCTCCGGCCGTGCCGCGGGTTTCGGGGCGGGACCGCTGGCGCGTCCGCTACGTCCCGCCCAGGCGGGACGACGGTCAGCGCGCTCTCGGGCACGCGCTCTGCGACAAGCTGCTCCTTCAGCGACTCGCTGGCTACCAGCAGTCGCTGCGCGCGGCGGTAGGCGAGCCGGTCGAGCCAGGCCTGTGAGACGGCTCGCGGCCAGCGGTGGTCGATCCCTCCCGGCGGCTGGTGGAGCATGCCGACGAGGGGTAGGTCTGTGGCTCCGGCCGCCAGCCAGGGCGCCGCGTAGGCGGCCGCGATGCTGTCCAGCACGAGCGCCTGCGCACCAGACCGGTCGACGCGCCGGAAGACGGTTCGTCCGGCCAGTGCCGGCCGGGGGAATGGGAGCATGGGAAAGGAGACGAAATCGACGTGCGCATCGTGGCCCTGCGCGGCTTCCGCCAGGCGCTGGTGGAACAGGTAGCCGCCGGTAAGCTGCCTCGGGTCGCCCAGGGTCACTAGGGCGATCGAGAGCGTGCGCGTCATTCAGGTCGCTCCAACCCCGTTTGGCGCCGCCGGCCTCCTTGGTGGCGGCGAGCGCTATCCGCTCGAGCTAGCACGCGCCCTCGCTCCCCTGGTGGAGTCGCGGCTCGTGACGTTTGGCCGGCAGGCAGGGCAATGGCGCGAGCCGGGCGGTCTGACTGTCCAGGTCGTGCGCCCCTGGCGCTACGCCGGCGGCCATCCCGCCCACCCGTTGGCGCCCGGATTGATCGGCGCGCTGGCTGGGGCGGACTTGGTGCACACCCACCACCTGCGGAGTGCGCCGAGTCGGATCGCCGCCGTGGTCGCGCGAGTCCGAGGCGTCCCGACGGCCGTGACAGACCACGGGCTCCAGGGCGGCGACTGGCGCGGCCTGCTGCCGCGGCTGTTCGATCGCTTTCTGCTCGTCTCTGCCGCCAGCGCACGGGAGCTGGCATCGCCGCCCAGGCGCACACGCCTGATCTACGGCGGAGTGGATGCCGAGCGCTTCCGGTCGGATCCGGGCGTCCGTCGCGCGGGCGTCCTCTTCGTGGGACGTCTCACGCCGCACAAGGGCGTCGATCGGCTGATCCAGGCTCTGCCAGATGGCGCAAGGCTGACCGTCGCGGGATCGACTGGCCACGATGTTCGGGCTCCCGAGCGCGACTACCCGCTGCTGCTGCGCCGCCTGGCTGACGGGCGCAGCGTCCGCTTCATCGGTCCGGTGCCGGACGATCGGCTCCCGGCGCTGTATCGCGAGGCGGCCGTCTTCGTGCTGCCGTCGGTCGAGCGCACCTGTTATGGCCGCTCCCTGCGCGTGTCGGAGCTGCTTGGTCTGGTTCTGCTCGAAGCGATGGCGAGCGGGACGCCGGTCATCTGCAGCCGTCTGGGCGGGCTGACCGAGGTCGTCGAGGACGGCGTGACCGGCTATCTGGTCGAGCCAGGGGATGTGCAGGCGCTGCACGGTCGTCTGGCAGAATTGCTCGGCGCCCCGGCCCGCGCGGCGCGGATGGGGAAAGCCGGCCGAGAGCGCGCTCTGACTCAGTTCACCTGGCAGGCCTGCGCCGAACGCTGCCTCAGCGCCTACTCGGAGCTGCTCGACTGACCGCCGGTCCGGGCGAACCATGCGCGGCTGCCGCGGCTCTGTCTCAAGCGCGAGCATCGGTGGTCCTCGGCATCGCCCACACCCCCAGCAGGCCAGGTGAGCGCCCGTGGCGGGCGCAGGCTGGCGATGTTAGAGGCACGGTTCGTGCCGTGCGACCTGTGGACCGCCTCTCTGCGCGGTCGATTCTTACGATCGTTGAGTCGTATGTCGCGAGGTCACAGGGCAGCCGGGGCGCTCCACCGCGCGGATCATCCGTGGGGCGATGCTGAGTTGGCGCGCCTCTACGACGCCTTCCCCTTCGAAGCGGATCTGCCGCTGTACCTGGAGCTGGCGGCGGCGCTGGGTGGGCGCGTCCTCGAGCTAGCCTGCGGCAGCGGGCGCGTCCTCATGCCGCTGGCTAGAGCCGGGCATGAGACCGTCGGACTGGATGCCTCACCACACATGCTGGCGTTGGCGCGAGAGAAGCTCGCCGCGGCAGGTCCGGCCGTCGAGCGGCGTGCACGTCTGGTCCAGGGCGACATGCGCTGCTTCGACCTGGGCGAACAGTTCGACTTCGCTCTGGTGGCGGTCAAGAGCTTTGCCTACCTCCAGACGCGGGTGGACCAGCAACGGGCGCTGGCGGCAATAGCGCGGCATCTGCGCCCGGGCGGCGTGCTCGCGCTGGACCTGATGCACCCTTCGCTCGACTGGCTCTCGCAGCCGCCCGGGTCGCTGCGCCAGGATCTTGTCCAGGTCGTGCCTGAGCTGGGGACGACCGTGGCGCGCACGGAGACGACCATCAGCACGGACCTCGCCAACCAGGTTCGCTTCATCCGCTCGGCCTATGACCTCATCGGCGACAGCGGCGCGGTGACCAGGCGCCTCGTAGAGTGGCCCTACCGCTACGTCTACCGTTTCGAGGCCGAGCTGCTGCTCGAACGGGCTGGTTTCGAGCTCGAGGCAGTGTACGGCGGCTACCAGCGCGAGCCGTTCACCTCAGACTCGCCGCTGGCCCTCTTCCTGGCGCGCAAGCCGGCCGTGAGCTAGCGCGGCTTTACCCCGCGCCGAGCTGGTCTCGCGAGGTCCGTGATGTCCGTCGCCACAACGTCGATCGGCGAGTCTGTCGCGGGCTTCCGGTGCCCGTTTGAGCCGTGATCCAGAGGCCGGGGCGCAGACATCGTCCCGCACCCGGCCGCCTGGGTGCTCGCGGGTCCGCGATGCCGAGACCTGGCAGCAGCTCGTCCAGTTGGCGGCAGCGGAGCGCCTCCGCGTTCATCCGCGGCCGCGTACCCGCGGCATGCCCCGCTTGCTGCCGTCGTCACGCCGCTCGTCGACAGATAGGGGCTCATCCACATCGAAGCCCGTGCACGGGCCTGGGCTTCACCCCACCTGGACGACGCTGCCCTGCCGGTCAACCACGTTCGGAGGACTTCGAAGACGATCGTCGTCCTGCTCGCCGGTGCCATGGCGCGATCCTCACACGCAAGACCCTCGATCCGTCTAAGAGCCCGGCCGCCTGATGGCACGCAACCCCGGACAGCCCGCCGCCAGGGTGGAGCGCTAGGGGCTGTAGTCCAGTTCTCCCAGCGCTCGGAGCGCACATCGACCTGGGCCGTGGGGAGCGCGGGAAACCCCATGGCCCAGGGAACCATGGATCTCGCGCCTACTGGCCGGCTTTCACCCCCGGCTCGCCTAGCTCATCTGGTCCCGAATGGGTCTGAAGAACCCGGTACCTGCCCAGCGGAACGATCGCCCGCTTGTACGTCCCCGCCAGCATCATGGCGCTGGCAAGGTACCAGGCGATGACAGCCGAGATGATCAGGAGCCAGCCGCCAACCTGCAGCGTGCCGGTATTTCCTGCCAGGAACCCCCCGGCGCTCACCGTCGAGCCCGCCGCCAGAAATCCCAGCACGCCGGTGAGGATCCAGTTCTCAGCGGCCGCGGCGATCGTGCCGACCCAGGTGATCGCCGCCATCGCGATCAGCCACCAGCCAATCTCCGGGAATGCTCCGGATGGCACGGCCAACGAGCCGGTCGCCACCAGCAGGAACAGGACTCCGTAGGCCATCCAGAACGCTCCCCACATCCCGTGCATCGCGGTGGCCAGCCCGTCCCGAGCCCGGTACGACCACATGCCTGCCAGAAACTGCGCCAGGCCGCCAAAGAGCGCCGCGAACGGGAACAGGAGCGTGGGGCTGCTCGGTCCGCCGAAGAGGCCTGCCTGGTGAGCCGCCACGATGAGCGTCGCGCCGGCGAGGCCGTACAGGCCGAGGATCGATGGAGCGGCGATTGGTCGCAGGACGACGCGAGTCTGTGGCCCCCCCGCCGCGTCAGGCCGGCTGCTCGTGATCGTGCTGGCCAGATCGGCGGCCGAGATCGTACCGACCGGTCGACCGCCGCCGCGTGCTCCGTCCCGACGAAGCACGATGAGCCCCTCGACGTGCTTCTCATTCATCAGCCTGGCGGCATCGCGGATATCCTGGTCGTCGTACACGTAGGCCACATCGCGGCGCATCACATCCCGCACCGTCGCGGTCCGGGGGTCGATCCGCGAGCTGCTGCCCCATTCCACCACCTCGTGCTCCGTGACCATGCCGACCAGACGCTCGTCATCGAAAACAGGCAGCGGCTCCCCCTCGTGTGCTTTGAGCTTCTCCAACGCCTCGCTGAGGCTGGCATCGGGGCGCACCCCGTCCACTTCAGGTGTCATAACTTCCCTGAGCTGCATCGTTCTACCTCGTGACACTTGCAGCGATATCAACTGCTTCCGCTGTTGCTCGACCGATAGCGCCGCGACCATCGGCGAAGATGTCTGGCCAGAGTCCATCAACACTGCCGCAGAGTGCGTGCCGGGCTGTGTTCGCTACCGCGGCGCTGCTCGCGGGCCGAACGCCTCGCTCCGCGTCTGACCGCCTGCATGCCCCGGTCTGTGCAGGCGTCCTGCCTCCACGGTGCCGGACGCGGTCGTACTGTCTCACGAGCGCTGGCTCACCCGGTCCACAGACGGACACGCGTCGCGCCGCGCTCGACCGCCCACTCGAGCATGCGCAGCAGATCCTGGAGGTCGTACTGGAGCCAGCCTTCGGCCACGTAGTCCCAGCGGATGTCTAGCTCTGACGCGAGCTCCGGCCGTTCGTCCAGCGCGCGCAGCAGCCCGCGCACGCACTCGGCCAGATCCTCCGATTGCTGCCACTCGTCGTCGACAAGCTCCAGCTCGAAGAAGAAACCGCGGGTGCGATCGTCGTGGAGCCCATTGGCTTCGGCGCCGGCGTTTCCATCGCCGTGGCCGGTCACCTGGCCGATCGCGGTGGCGGGCGGCTCCGCGGCCGCGACCTTGCGAAGTTGCGCCAGGTTCAGCGCCAGGGCCCGCTCCAGCCGGCCCAGCACGCTCTCGCTACCGTCGCTGCCTCCCAAGGCGTCCTCGGGCTCGATCTCGCAGCACAGCTCGACCAGCTCCGTCGAGTTGGTCTCGGTGAAGCCGAGCGGACACGGCTCGGTCAGGTTGGTGTCGAGGTGCATGCCTGGGCTCAACGTGTCACCTTCGGAATCGATCAGTTCGTGAGCATACCGCCTCTCCCGGCGCGAAATGTGCCACGCCGCCGTCAGGTGCGACCAGCGTCGCCGGTAGGGGCGGAGCCGCGGCTCCGCCCTGGAATCCGCCAGATCGCCCCCTGCCGGTCCGTGGGAGTCCTGCATCGTCTCGTGGACGCACCCGCGGCCGTTGTTGACCGCGCCCGGCCTCGCGGAGCAACGTCTGGTGGAGAGCGGCGGACCGGGCGGAGATCGAGTACAGTTCGACTGGCGGTAGGGAGTACGGTGCTTTGAACGGGAAAGGCGCGGCGCGACAACCCGACGTGGCGGTGGTCGGGGCGGGCATAGTGGGCCTCTCGACGGCCCTGTTTCTTGCTGAGGGCGGCGCCAGGGTGGTCGTGATCGAGCGCGAGTCGATCGGCTGCGCGGCCTCCGGCGCTTCAGCGGGCATGGTCTCCCCGTTTGTCGAGGTGGAAGGTCCGCCGGCGCTCGAGGCGCTGGCGGAGGCCGGCCAGCGGATCCACGAGACGCTCTCGGCGCGGCTGCGGGACGAGGTTGGGACCGACGTGCACTTCCGGCCTCTGCAGGTGCTCCGGCCTGCCTTCGACGAGGGCGACGCGGAGCGTCTCCGAAAACGCGCTGGTGAGCGAAGGGGCTGGTCCATTCGCTGGCTCGACGGCGCGGAGGCGCGGGCGCTGGAGCCGCTGCTGTCGCCGCGTGCGCTGGGAGCCCTCTGCGCGCCGGACGAGGCCCAGGTTGACAGCTATCGCCTTACCGTGGCGCTGGCCCAGGCGGTGGAGCGGCGCGGCGTGGAGATCCGCTACGGCGAAGCTCGCGGGCTGATGTGCGAGGGGGATCGCGTCGTCGGCGTCTCACTGCGGCGGGAAGTGGTGCGTGCTGGGAGCGTGCTCCTGGCCGCGGGACCCTGGACCGGCCTGATGGCCGAGTGGACCGGCTGGCCCATCCCGGTCATCCCGCTCCGAGGGGAGATCTTGCACCTGCGGCAGCCGGGACTACAGCTCCAGTGCTGCATCATCCGCGGCGGGAATTACGTGCTGCTGAAGCCGGATGGACTGGTGAAGGCCGGCACGACGGAAGAGCGGGTTGGCTTTCGAGCCCAGCCGACGGTGGCCGGGCGTCGACGGATGGGCGCGGCGGCCGCTCGCCTGGTGCCCGCGTTGCGGGAGGCGGCGGTCGTCGGCCACACCGCCTGTCTTCGGCCCCTTAGCGCCGATCTGCTGCCGATCCTCGGCCCCGTGCCGGGTTGGGAGGGGCTCTTTCTGGCGACCGGCCACGGGCGCCGAGGCATCCTGCTCGGGCCGATCAGCGGCCA
>JADZDV010000334.1 GCA_020850915.1 Chloroflexota bacterium
ACGAGCATGCCCAACAGCGCCGGACTCACGGTCGTCGCCCCACTGGCAGCCCCGGCGGTCAGAACCGCGACCAGGTAGCCGAGGAGTGGCGCGACGACGAATCGCGGCAGGGCGGGAGCCCGCTGGACCGTTCGCACGAAACCGGCCGGGAAGCGTCCCAGGAGCCCGGTCCGCCAGGTCCCGAGGCACACTGCCGCGGCGCCAACCAGCAGACCGTCCGTCCAGTGGGTGTAGGCCCCCGACAGCAGCAGGCTGACGACGCCAGCGGCCAGGCTGATACGAAGAGAGACCGGGAGCCGGCGCCACTTCGCGCCGCGCCTGGCAGACCAGGCGCCTGATAGCTGCTCCATCGCCACCGCCGCGGCGCCGCGAGCCCGACGCCGGGCGGCACGCTCCAGAGCAACCCGCGCCAGCGCCGCCAGGACAGCGGCTGCCACCAGCCACGCCCACTGCCCTGGTGCATGCTCCATCACCCGGGCCGTCGGCAGGCCGCTCCCCCACGTGAAGATCGGGCGGATGAGCAGCGTCAGCCCCTGGCACCACAGGTAGACCAGCACGCCGCAGGCGAGCGGATAGACTAGAGCGCCTGAGGTTGCGCCCACGGGCGGGCTCTCAGCAGAATGCGCGAGGACCGGCGGGAGCAGTCTACCCGGCGCCCCCGGCACCCTGTTCACCGCTGGTTTCATTGCAGCGCGCTCGGGTACCGAGCACGACAGCGCGCGTGCGAGTCGAGGCAACTGCACGACCGGTATGGCCAGCAGGAGATAGCTGATCAACTGGCTTCCCGCGGCCTCGAGCAGTCCAGGATAGGAGGCGTAACGCTGCCCGAAGGTCGCACCGCCTAGCAGGTCGCCCAGGAGGTATCCGCCCAGGAGCGTCAGGCCGAGGAGACCGCTCAAGATGGATCCGGCGATCAAGACCGCCATGAACCCCAGTGGCTCGAAGAGCGCCGGGAGTTGTCCGGTCCAGAGGAACGGCGCCAGGAAGCCGAGCACCAGGCCGGCCAGCGGAGCGAAGGCCGAGACACCCCGCCAGGTCGACATCCAGGCGCCGTCCACCAGGACGTCCGAGAGCTGGGGGGCCCACGGCGCCAGTGCTCTGGGCGCTCGAGCCAGCCAGAAGCGACCCGGTCCTCCCTCTTCTCCCGCTCCGCGCGGGCAGCTCAGACCACGGGCGAGCCGTCTCGGTGCGACGCCTGCTCCGTGCTCGTCGGCTCTGGCAGAAATGGTAGACCCGGTCGATTTGGGTAGCATCGCTCACCCACCGGAGGGACCGTCGAGGTTGAGCCGCTCCTGGAATGCCGGTTCCCTCGAGCTCCTGGCTGGTGGACCGGGGCACCCACGGCTCCTCTCGTCTATGCTAGGGCCGTGAGTCGGAGACCTCCGTCAAGCCCGCGACGCCCCGATGGTCGCCTGGCTAACAGTCCGCGCAGCCGCGGCCTTTGTCGGTCGTCGGAACGCGGCCAGAGTTACGGATCGGACGGACCGCCACGCCGTCCGCAAGGAAGGATCGGACGTAGACCACCGCCAACGGGTGCAAGAGCGCTACCGACGGGTGCTCGGCGATCGCCCTCGGCAGGAGAGATCGGAAGTAGACCATCGCCAACGGGCGCAAGGCAAACGTCCGGGATCTGGTGATCGCCACGATGGGGGACGCCGCCAAGCGGCCCGGCCGGCCTGGACTCACCTGCCGGCGCAGCGGCCCCCGTCAACGACAAGGATCTCGCCGGTGGCCCAGGACGCCTCGCCCGACGCGAGGTAGAGCACCGCGTACGCGACATCCGTCGGCCGACCGATTCGCCCGAGCGGGTAGCTGCCCTCGATCTGGCGGCGCATCTCCGCGTAGCTCAGCCCCCGCTCGCGTGCGCGGAGGGTCATGTTCTCCACCCCGAGCTCCGTCTCGATCTGGCCCGGGCAAACGCAATTGACCCGGATCCCATCCGCCGCGTGGTCCAGCGCCATGTTCTTCGTGAGCATCACCACCGCGGCCTTAGAGGCGCCGTAGGCGGCCCAGTTGGGCGCGCCGAGAACACCCACCCCGGAGCCGATATTGATGATGACGCCGTCGCCAGCGGCGCGGAGGCAAGGCAGGGCGAAGCGGGAGACGAGGTAGACACTCTTGACGTTGGTAGTGAAAATGCGGTCCCAGTCCTGTTCGGAGGTGTTCTCGACGGTGCCGGGGCCGCCGAGGCCAACGTTGTTGACGACGATGTGGAGGCCGCCGAGTGCCTCTGCCGCGGCGGCGACGAACCGCTCAACGGAGTCCGCGACCGTCACGTCGCCGTCCAGAGCGACCGCTCGCCCGCCTCGTGCGCGGATGCCCTCCGCCACGGCCTCTGCCGTCCCGTTCAGGTCGATGCAGGCGACCGCCGCCCCCTCGGCCGCGAGCGTCTCCGCGATGGCGCGACCGTTCCCGCGCGCGGCGCCCGTGACCAGAGCCAGCTTTCCGTCTACTCGCCCCACAGCTCCTCCAGGCGTGCTCACGGCACGCTATCCGCCGGTCTCCCCGCTCGGAGACCGGCGCCGGGCGGAGTATAGCGCCATCCGCCACCGGGCCCGCACGCTGGGGGCGACCGAAAGCGCTTGCAGGAGCCTCCGTCCACCGGTCATCTCGCCGTCCGAAAGACCCGTTGCTGGATTCAACAACTGTCAGGCGCACCCCGCACACTTGACAGTCGGTGGTGAGGCTCAGTATTTTCCAGAGCCCGGGCGACTGGCGCGCCGGTCGATGGTGCCGCGCGCTGGGCCCGCGGGAGGGCGCTTGAGACACATCTGCGCGTTCGACATCTACGGCACTCTGTTCGACATGCGAACGGTGCTCGATGCGCTGCGGGGTCACAGCAAAGACCCGGAGCGCTTCTACCAGCTATGGCGGTACAAGCTGGTCAACTACCTCTGGATCGTCTCGGCGATAGACAAGTTCCAGGATCTGACCACGCTCCGAGAGCGGGCATTCGACTTCTGCCGGCAGGAGATCGAGCCGGAGCTCAGGCCCGACGTCAAACAGCGGTTCATGGAGGCGTCGCTGTACTTGCGGCCGTTCGCGGACACGCGCGAGGGGCTGGAGCGTCTGCGGGCGGCGGGGTTCAAGCTGGTCGCGCTCTCGACCGGGACGCGGTCCGATCTGACCCGGATGTTCGAGCGGGCCGGCCTCGGAGGCCACTTCGACGCCATCGTGACGAACCAGGAGGCCGGCATCTACAAGCCCCACCCGCGGGCCTACCTCCACGCCGCCGATCGGCTGGCGGTGGAGCCCGGGCAGATCCGGATGGTCGCCGCCCATCCCTGGGATCTGATCGGAGCCGGCAACGCCGGCCTGGCCCAGGCCTGGCTGCGACGCGCGGAGCTGATCGGCCTGGAGTCACGGACCTACGACACCATCTCTCCAGAGCCGGAGCTGGTGGCCGACTCCTTCCAGGCCCTCGTGGAGCGCATCATCGCGGCCGACCGGCCGTAGGCGCCGCGGGCATTGGTCCATAGGTTGACATGCCCGCCCCAGTCGTGTACACCACCGATACCGGCGGGACTCCCTTGAGTTGCCGCGGGCAGCCGACGACCGTTGGTCGGCGCGGCGACAGGATTCGAAGGAGGAGCCTCATGACGAGCAGCCGTATGCACGGCCTACCAGCGGTTCTGGCCATCATGGGCCTGGTCTTTAGCCTCGCGTGCCAGCCGCGCGCGGCGACGCCCACTCAGGCGCCCCCAGCGGCAGCGCCGACGAGCGCCCCGGCGCAGGCGCCAAAGGCGGCAGCGCCCGCGGCCACCGCCGCGCCGGTCGCCCAGGCAGCACAGGCAACGGCATTGCCGAAGCCCGCTCCGGCTCAGAAGGTAGAGCCACAGGGCAAGATCACGATCGGGTTGTCCGTCAACGCGACAACCATGGATCCAGCGATGGTGTCGGACCAGACGACAACCGGTATTCTGGCCAACGTCTTCGACAGCCTGCTGGCGCGCAAGACGGGCTCGATGGAGCCTGTCCCCATGCTGGCTGAGTCGTACAAGCTCGTGAACGACACCACCTGGGAGTTCAAGCTTCGGAAGGGGGTCAAGTTCCACAACGGCGAGGATTTCACCGCGGACGCGGTGAAGTTCACGCTGGACCGCAACATCAAGCCGGAGCAGAAGGCTCCGCAGCGCAGCTTCATCGCCGTCATCAAGGAAGTGAAAGTCGTGGACCCGTACACGGTCCACATCATCACGGACGGCCCGTCGCCCACTCTGCCAAACCGAATGACCACGTTGACTTCATGGATCCTGCCGCCCAAGTCCGTCCAGGAGAAGGGCGACGCCTACTTCGCCAGCAATCCGATCGGGACCGGCCCCTACAAGTTTGTGGACTGGGTGAAGGACGACCGGGTCACCCTCGAGGCGAACCCGAACTACTGGGCCGGGCCGCCGGCGATCAAGACGATGGTCTTCAAACCGATGCCAGAAGCCTCAGCCCGGATCGCGGCGATCCAGACAGGCGCGGTGGACGTCGTAGCCAACGTGCCGGCCGACCAGGCCGCGGCGCTGAAGAACAGCCAGGGCTTCTCGATCCAGGCGGTGCCGAGCATGCTGGTCGTGTACCTGGGCATCGATTCCGTGACGGACTCACCGACCGCCAAGAAGGAGGTCCGGCAGGCGATCAACCTGGCAGTCGACCGCGAGACGATCGTCAAGGACATCCTACGCGGCTTCGCAAAGTTGAGCACCAGCTCGGTCTCTGACGAGGTGTTCGGCTTCGACAGCAGCCTGAAGCCATACCCGTACGACCCGGCGAAGGCAAAACAGCTCCTCACGAGCGCGGGGTACCCAGACGGGTTCCCGCTCAACATTCACGGGCCCAACGGCCGCTACTCGATGGACCGTGACGTCCTGCAGGCCGTCGCCGGCTACCTCCAGAAGGTCGGTATCAAGGCGAAGGTCCAGACGCACGAATGGGGCGAGTACAACAGCACCATGAAGTACGGAACGGCCGACAAGGGCGCGATGTACATGCTGGGCTGGGGCGGCTCCGGCACGTTCATCCCCGAGCTGGCGATCTACCCGCTGGTGAAGTCCGGGGAGGTCTTCTCGACAACCAAGGACGCCCAGCTCGACAGCCTGATGGACAGCGCGATGCGCTCGATGGACTCTGCCAAGCGGGCCGACCTCTGGAAGCAGGTCCAGCAGCGGATCCACGACGAGGCGTACCGTTTCCCGCTCTTCCAGCAGTACTACATCTACGGCGTGAGCAACAAGGTCCAGAACTGGGACCCGCGCGGTGACGAGTACGTCATCATGAAGGACATCACTACCGGGAAGGACGTCACGCTCAAGTAGCACGACGTGCCGGGCGCTGTTGCGCCCGGCACCACATCCGGATTCAAGCCAGGGCTGGGTTCACGCCGTGATCGGGTACATCTTCACACGCCTGTGGCAGTCGATCATCGTCCTTTTCGGCGTCTCGCTGATCGTGTTCCTGCTGCTCCACGCCTCCGGCGATCCGGCCCGCCTGATCGTGCCGCCGGAGGCGGGAGAGGAGGCGGTCCAGCTCGTGCGGCGGGAGTACGGACTGGACCAGCCGGTCTGGGTCCAGTACTGGCGCTTCATCTCGAAGGCCGTCCAGGGCGACTTCGGCCGGTCTTTCCGTCACAACGCGCCAGCCATGTCGCTCGTCCTGGAAAAAGTGCCGGCGACGATCCAGCTCGCAGCCGCGGCGCTCCTGTTCACGGTCATCATCGCCATCCCCGCGGGCGTGGTCTCCGCGATTCACCGCAATACGGTCGTCGACGGGCTGTGCATGTCTCTGGCGCTGCTGGGCCAGTCCATCCCGATATTCTGGCTCGGGATCATGATGATCATCGTCATCTCGGTCCAGTTGCGGCTGCTGCCGCCTGGCGGGAGCGGCGACCTTTCGGCGCTCATCATGACGGCGATCACCCTGGGGGCCTACTCCGCGGCGCTGGTGACGCGGTTGACCCGCTCGGCGATGGTAAACGTCCTGGCGCAGGACTACCTTCGGACGGCGCGCGCGAAGGGGTTGACGGATTGGATCATCCTGGTCAGAC
>JADZDV010000614.1 GCA_020850915.1 Chloroflexota bacterium
CCACCGCGTCCAGCGGTGTGCCCGCGACGTCCGAGCGATTGGCCCGGGCGGCGTGCTCGGCACTCCCGTAGGCGTCATTGCTGGTCAGCCCGCTGATGCTGACCAGTCGGCTCACCAGCGTCTCGGTCCGGGCCGTCCGACCATGCCCGTGGCGCAGCACCTGCCACCGTTCCACCGGCCGCGCGCGCAGCGCCAGCGCCTGGGCGTCGGCCCGCGCGTGCATGCCGCTCTTGGCCACCACGACGAAGGCGGTCCCACGCTGGTCCAGCGCCCAGAGGCCATCACCATCCAGGTAGCCGCGGTCGGCCACCACCTTCACGGTCCGGGCGTGCGCGCCCAGGTTGGCCTGCGCTTGCTCGAGCAGCGGCACCAGGTAGGTGCCCTCGTACGCTTCGATGGTCGTGACCAGGACCGCCAGGGGCAGGCGCGCGCGGACCTCGATCAGCACCACCACCCTTCGCCGAGCTCAGGACAGGCTCTTCCAGCCGAACGGCCGCTCGACCAGCGTGACCACCTGCCACACCCCAGCGAGCTTGACCCGCTGCTCGTGCTCGATCTCCAGGCAGCCCCGTCCCTGCTCGTGCTCGGTGGTCAGCACCTTGCTGCCGTCCAGCGCCACCGGCAGCTCCCCCTCCAGCGGGCCGCTGGCCACACTCCGGCGCACCACCCCAGTGAAGAACGCCTCGAGCTGCCCGACCGGCAGCTTGCAGATGTTCTGGGCCAGGCATTGCGGCCTCAACGGCCCGCGCTCCGGCTTGGCCTGCCGTGTGGCCTCCCCGCGCCGGGTGCACCCGTCTACGATCTGGGTGGCGTTGGAGCCGACCAGCCGCGGCAGGCCCACGGTGCTGAACAGCAGCGCGGGCCAGGCCTCCATCGACCCGATCCCGTTCAGCGTCTCGAGCAGAGCCTGCCCTGAGCTCGCCGAAGGGTACAGCGTCACAAACTGCGCCAGCGGGATCAGCACCCGCCGACCTTCGCAAACACCAACCGACTGATCAGCACCGGGACGCCCAGCGCCTCCAGGTAGGCGAAGAACTCATCCAACAGGCCTGCTTCGCTCAACTCATGGACCGCGTCAAGCTCCTCCCCGGCCTGCACCGCCCCGGCCACCCGCTGGTCATCCCGCCGCGCCGTCTGCCACTCCAGCCGCTCGATCGCCCGCTCCCTCGCCTCGCCCTCGCTCTCCGTCCGCCTGGCCATCTCGTCCGCCTCCGTCCTCACGGAGACATCGCCCGCCCTACCAGGCCCAGTCAGCCCTCCACCGCTTGCCTGTGACGACCTTGTGACTCTGCTCCCTC
>JADZDV010000335.1 GCA_020850915.1 Chloroflexota bacterium
TGCTGGGTAAGCGTCTCCTCCGCCGCCAGGTGGAGGTAGGTGAAGAGGAGCTGCGACTCGTGAAGGAAGGCGTACTCGCTCGGCAAGGGCTCCTTGACCTTGGCCATCAGCCCCGCCCGCTGCCACACCTCGTCGGCCGTCGGCAGGATGTTGGCTCCGGCAGCGGCGTACTCGGCGTCGGCAAACCCGCTGCCGACGCCCGCTCCGCTCTGGACGAGCACATCGTGCGCCGCGTGAACGAGCTCCGAGACGCCCGGGGGTGTCAGCGCCACCCGGCTCTCACGGTCCTTGATCTCCCTCACTGTCCCGACGATCATCGCGCTCCCCCTTCGTTCCCGCGGCGGACTTCCCTACCGCTGCTGCCGATACGCCTGGTGCTCCGTGAATGGCGCGTCGCCAGGCCGACCGGTGCCGGGCGGCGGCGCGCCGGAGGTAGGCTGCTACAACAGGAGTCGTTCCAGCTCCTCCCGGGCCAGCCCTTGCGTCTCGACGGACGCCGTGTCCTCGCACTCTGCATCAGGAGTCGTTCCAGCTCGTCCTGGGCAAGGCCTCCGGCGGCCACCTGGTCGGTCACGTGGCGACGGATGCAGAACGCGCCGTCGCCAGCTCTGATCCCCCTGGTATGACGAGCGGTCCGGCGCACATGATCGGCACGTCCACGTTGACTGTCCAGCGCTGCCGCTAGTGTAACGGGGCGCTCGGGCCGGCGGTGTGGTCCGGAACGCTGAGTTGCGCCATGACCTGGTAGTCGCACAGGGCGCCGCCCGTCACGGATCCAGCCGCCCGCGGCGCGGCAGCCGCGTCGTCAGGACGTCGCTCGCCGTGGCGGCTTTCGTCTCGCGGCGGCTGCCGGCCAGGGACACCTGGTCGGGCTGGATAGTCCCGATCTCGCTGCGCTGGGGATTGTCCGGCTCGGCCGTGAAGTCGCCGGCCACCGTTGCCTCGCGGGCTGGGACGAAGCGCGGGGTGGCTGCCTCTCCCGGCAGTCGCGCGCTGGCGTGGTGCGGCCACACGCCGTGCCGAAAGGTATGTTTGAAGCCCAGCGTGTAGCAGAGCGGCGGACAGAGGGTCTGGGTGGAGATCTGGCTCAGGCGACCGAGCGTCTCGGGCGCAAGGGGCGCGAGCCCTTGCGACATGCAGCCTCCCGGAAGGTGCAGAAGAAAGAGAGCGAGTGGGGCTGACTGTACGCTCTCCCGCCGTCCTGGCCGAGACGGACCCGGCCGCTCCAATCAGGACCAACCTCTTCTATAGACCTGAATCGAGAGCAGGAGCGACGCGATGCCGCGGACCACAGAGCTTGACGTGGCGCAGTACGCGGTTCTGGAGCGGTTAGCGGAGCAGACACATACCACGGTCGACGAGCTGCCGCGTGTCGCGATCCACAACGTTCTCGAGCACCAACTGCAGGCTGACGGTGCCGTCCTGAGGCTCGCGCTGTCAGCCCGGAAGCGACCTGAGATCCTCGTCAGCGGCCGAGCTGATGAGCACCGCCGCGGGCGGTGGCGAGCTGTCGCCTTCGCGCGCTGAAGTCGTTCCAGCGCCGGAGACCCCTCGCCCGGTCGTCCGTGGAGCACCCCTGGAAGCGAGTGCAGCCCGTGCCAGAGTGGATCGATGCGATGGCACAATCGAGTGTGCAGGTGTTGTCGCCAGAACGCGCATGCGCTGCCGGGGTGAGCCGCGGGGGGCACACCTCCTGGTGGAAGGAGACGGGCTCCGCGTTGTCGGCCATCTGGGAGGTCAGCGCCCAGGCGCATGACCGGCTGAGCGGGGGTTCCGACGCGCGAAGCAATGTGCCCGTACAATAGGTCGTGTGAACGACAGCGACGTTATCGGCCCACTGGCTGCTCCCGTGGCTTGCACGACCGTTTCGTCCTCACCATTCACCGCTCTCGCACACCGGATTGCCCGTGGCCGGCTCTACTACGGCTGGGTGCTGGTGGTCCTGGCCTGCGTCACGTCCGCCGTCAGCTTCGGGACCCGCTCGGCGTTCGCCGTGTTCTTCGTGGCGCTGATCACCGAGTTTGGCTGGAGCCGGGGCGAAGTCAGCGCCATCCTGACGATCAGCTCGCTTTCCTGGGCGGCGGGCGCGCCAGTGGTCGGCTCGCTGCTCGACCGCTATGGACCGCGTGTCGTGTTCCCCGTCGCCGGCCTGCTGATGGGTCTGGGGCTCGTGCTGACCTCGACGCGATCCGAGCTGTGGGAGCTCTACCTCTGCTGGGGCATCCTCACGGCGTTCCCGTTCAACGCTATGCAGGCCAGTCACCAGTCGGTCACGCTGGCGGCCTGGTTCCCGCATCGGCGAGGTTTCGTGGGCGGGCTGAGCGCGGCGGGCGGTGGCTTCGGCGTCCTGCTGATCGTGCCGCTGACCCAGTACCTGATCTCGACGTTCGGCTGGCGCCAGGCCCTCGTTGGGCTGGGCGCCCTCATCGTCGCTATCGTGGTGATTCCGAATGCGCTGTTCCAGTACCGCAGACCATCGGACCTCGGACTGAAGGTGGAGGCGCCGCGCCAGGTCTCCAGGGCGCTCGCGCCTGACCAGAAGGGCCCCACGCTCGGGGAGGCGTTGCGCCATTGGCGCTTCTACCTGCTGGGCTTCGGCCTGTTCGCGGGGGCGTATCCGCTCCACACGCTCCTGGTGCACCAGGTCGTTGCGCTGGTCGATGCCGGCCTGTCGCGCCAGGACGCCGCGAACGTCTTTGCCCTCGGTGGCTTCCTGGCGTCCGTTCTGACCATCGCGACCGGCTGGACCTCGGACCGGGTTGGCCGCGAGCGGACGTACATTGTCGGGGCGTTCTGTCTGGCCTCCGCCGCCGCCATGCTCATCCTCATCGGCAACCTCGGCGCCTCGCCGTTGCTGGTGGTGCTGTTCGTGGCGTTGTTCGCGCCCGGTTTCGCCTCACGTCAGGGGCTGCACCCGGTGATCATGGGCGACGTCGTGCGTGGCCCGAGCTTCGGGGCGCTGGTGGGCATTCTGTCCGGCACGCTGGCGGTCGGGACCGGCGTCGGGCCGTTTGTCGCCGGCTACCTGTTCGACATCACCGGCAGCTACCAGGCCCCGCTCACGCTGGCCATCGTCTCGACGCTGGTCGGGCTCGCTGCCATCTCCATCGTGGGGCCGCGCCGCGGCTGGCGCTAGCCGGCCATTCCCTGCCAACCGCGCGACTCCACGCGACAGTTCGACGCAGTCCCCAACATCGCCCCTGTCCTGACTCGCCGTCTGGCCGCGCCGCTTTCGCGGCATATCGCCGGCCTGTCCCCTGGGGGTCGGTCGCGCCGCGGCCGTCACGCGGCGATCGAAGGGAGCTCAGGGGCTCCACTCTGACTTCTTCCTTCTCTCACCTACCCGACGGTGGGCCGCCCACGCCGGAGACGGTTAGCGGGCCGCTGCCCGGCTCACGTTGGATGAGGCCGCCCGACTGGTGGTCATCTGGCCGCCGCTCTGGCCCGTTGCCACCACGTCGCCGGGTTGCAGGCCTGATGTGATCTCAGTGTTCGGTCCGTCACTGGCGCCCACCTGGACTCTGACGGCGACCGGGATGCTGTTACGCAACACGACGACGGTGGCGGCGCCCGGGTCGCTATCTGTCGACTGAGTCGCGCTGCTGGACTGGCTACCCACGACCTGACTGCTGCCGTAGGCGATCGCCGAGGTTGGCACGACCACGACGTCGTCGCGCTGGTCCACGATCACGTTCACTGTGGCGGTCATGCCCGGCAGCAGTTTCGCGGCGGTCGGATCGACCGCGATCACGACGTTGTAGTTGACA
>JADZDV010000615.1 GCA_020850915.1 Chloroflexota bacterium
CTGGGCATCGCGTCGGCGGAGGCGCTCGACGAGCCGGCGGCGGAGAAGGACGCGTTGAAAGACTGCGAGCGGCAGATCTGCGAGATCGTGATGAAGAAGGATCCGAGCGGAGCCGACCTGAGCTGCGCCCTGTCGAAGACCTGGGGGCAGTCCAAGATCAAGGATGGAATCGAGAAGCGGCGTCTGTCCTGGGCGTTCGGAGACGCGCGCTGCCAGGTTGAGCTCAAGGCGGCGCGCGACACCGTCCTCGCGGCCGTGACGAAGCCCGAGCACGCGCTCGAGCTTGTGCCGCATACGGTGAGGTGCGAGGTCGAGCGCGACAAGGAGGTCACGGCCGTCAGCGTCGTTATGGCGCCCAAGATCGTCTTCAAGAACGGCAAGGCCGAGAAGGCCTGGCTCAACCTCAAGACGATCGAGGGTCCCGCCGTGGTCAAGGGGGCGATCTGGACCGCGGCCCAGATCGAGGACAACTTCGGTCTCTTCCACGGCGAGATAATTTCCGAGATCAACGAGTTCCTGGAGCGCAAGTGCCCGAAGGCGATGGCAGGAAAGTGAGCGCAGAGGCGTGGAGCCCGCAAGCCGTGCGCGGGCGAGCGCTTTGTGACGAGCGGCCCAGCCGGCTGTCCTCAGGCACCCCGATTGCGGAAGGCGAGCGATGCGGTTGAGACAGGCACGCTGGGCTGCGATCTCTCTCTTCCTCGGGGCGATCGCTCAGATCATGCCGGTTGCGGCTGCGCCCGTATGCCAGAACACCGGCAGCTTCGAGCGATGGCTGGCGGCGTTCCGCGAGGAGGCGGCGCGGGAGGGCATCAGCCGCTCGACCATCAGCGCGGCGCTCGACGGCATGACGCTCGATCCCGGCATCATCGCCCGCGACCGGCGGCAGAGTTTCTTCTCCCAGACGTTCCTCGAGGTCGTCGAGAAGCTGGCGACCCGCAACCGGGTTCAGACGGGGGGGCAGGCCGTCGAGCGTCACAAGGCCGTCTTCCAGAGAGCGGAACGCCAGTACGGCGTGCCTCCGGCAGTGATCGCGGCGTTCTGGGCACTGGAGAGCGATTTCGGCAGCGGCATGGGCAATCTGCCGGTGCTGCGCTCCCTGGCGACCCTCGCCTACGATTGCCGGCGGGGAGAGAAATTCCGCGCAGAGCTCATGAGCGCTCTTCGCATCATCGATCGTGGAGACTTGCGGCCGGCGGAGATGATCGGCTCGTGGGCGGGTGAGCTCGGCCAGACGCAGTTCCTGCCGACGCACTACTACAACCATGCGGTCGACTACGACGGAGATGGCCGGCGCGACCTGCTGCGAAGCCCGGCCGACATCGTCGGCTCGAGCGCGGCGTTCATGCAGAGTCTCGGGTGGCAGGCCGGACAGCCCTGGCTCGAGGAGGTGCGCGTGCCGGTCGAGCTGCCATGGGAGCAGGCCGACATTGCCATCTCCCATCCGCGTTCGCGGTGGGCGGAGTGGGGGGTGACGTATGCAACCGGGCGTCCGCTGCCGCGGGACGGCCTGCCTGCCTCGCTGCACCTGCCGATGGGGCGCAACGGGCCGGCGTTCCTCGCCTATGCCAATTTCCA
>JADZDV010000336.1 GCA_020850915.1 Chloroflexota bacterium
CCGGACGAGCTCGTCCACGCGGTCAACACCTTCTACGACTTCTCGGGCCTCCGGTGGCTGGCAGACATCATGGGAAACTGGACCCGGCGTCAGCGGGAGCTCCAAGACCAGGTGGTCAAGTCGCTGGCGAATCCGGGGATGCTGGAGCTCATTCAGAGGCTCGGGAGCGAGCGCGGTGGCATGGACGCCTTCCCAGCATCCTAGATATCATTATCCTGAGGGTCGTCGCGCCGCCGATCTCGCTCCCCCTGTGGGACGCGGTGGACGGCGTGCCGTTCTCGTGGGTGCTGGCGCTGTACGTCCACAGCCGGGACCTGGACCGGCAGGCCCGCGCTGACCAGTACGAGGTGCTCTCGGACGAGATGCTGCTGCACGCCTACCTAGCGGGGGCAAAGCAGCACGAGGCGGATAGGTTCACGAGGGGGCTGAGGGAACAAGCGCTCTCCCTCAGGCGGCCGGAGGCGAAGGTAGACATCGCCCCGCTGCTCACTCCCGGTCAGCGGGCCTTTATCGCCGCGGCGAGACTGGGGGCCGACGATGGTGATGGGGCGCCCCGGGCCGATTGAACAGATCCTGCGGATCATCTCGCAGTTCAACGGCGCCGGCATCCAGCAGGGTACCCAACAGCTCAAGCAGCTCGAGCGGGAGATCAACCGCCTCTCGCAGGCCGGCACCCACAACCTCGAGCGCCTCAACGCCAGCTTTCGCGTAAACCAGAAGACCGGTAGGACGTCCCTCCGCTCGATCTCAGTCGGCATCGGCGACCTGACGAAGGAGCTGATGAAGAATGAGCGGGCGGCGCTGCGCGCTGAGGCGATGCTGAAGCGCACGGAAATGCAGATGAACCGGGGTGGCCGGGCGGCGGGCTCCTTCGCCCGCGGCCTCCGGACCGCTCAAATCGGCATCTCCGAGCTGGGCCGCGGCGCCGACCGGACCGGCGTCTCCATTGCCCGGCTCGTGGCGGCGGGCGTGTCGGCGCAGGCCGCCTACCTCGGCCTCTCCCGCGTCATGTCCGCGGTGACTGGCACTGTCCTGGGGTTCAACGACTCCATGCAGCGGGCGGCGGTGGGCTTCGACTCGTTCACCAAGAACAGCGAGGTGACGCAACAGCTGCTGGCCGCGATCCAACAGTTCGCGATTGACACGCCGTACCGCCTTGAGGGCTTGGTCAAGTACACCACCCGGTTCCTCGCCGCGGGCGTGCAGGTGGGCGACATCATCCCCATCTGGGAGCGCCTGGGCAACGCCATTGCCGCCACCGGCGACATCTCACAGGTGCAGACCGAGCGCGTGGTGCGCGCCTTCACCCAGATGCTCACCCGCGGGCGCGTCGCCACCCAGGAGATGAACCAGCTCACCGAGGCGAACATTCCCGCGTGGACGGTGCTCGCCCAGAAGATGGGGGTCTCCACCGCCCAGCTACAGGAGATGATCGAGGACGGCCTGGTCCCGGCGGACAAGGCGGTCCGGATGCTCCTCGACGGGCTGAACGAGCGCACCCCCGACGCGATGGCCCGGCTGACCCGCACGCTGTCGGGCGCGGCGGAGAAGATCAAGGACACGCTGCGCATCGTCCTTGGGACCGCCTTCCGGCCCCTCGTGGACGCGCTCACCGACGCCCTCAACTTCATCGCCGACTTCATGCAGAGGCCGCAGGTCCGCGGCTTCTTCATGGGCTTCCAGAAGGGCGTGCAGGCGCTGGCGGATGCGCTCAGGGCGCTCGCCCGGCGGGACTTCGACGAGTTCGGCAAGCGCATGTCCGTCATCGGCGAGCAGGTGGGCGCCTACTTCCTCGCCGCCCTCACCAAGGCGCTGAACAACCTGCCGCGCGTCCTGTCGGTCCTGCGCGACCTGTCACAGGCCACCCTCACGTGGGGCTACAACCTCGCCGCAAACTACGGGAAGGGGATCCTCCAGGGCGGGTACGACGTGGTGGTGGCGGCCGCCACCGCCGTCGCGCAGATGATCGCCAACTTCTGGCGCAGCCTCTCACCGCCGAAGGAGGGACCGCTCTCCACCATCGACATCTGGGGCGTCAACCTCCTCCGTACCTTCTTCGCGGGCTTCACCAAGGCGGACTTCACTATCCTGGACCGGGTGTCGCAGGTCATCCGTCAGCACCTTGAGTCCGCCTTCGCCGTCGAGGGGAGAGACGAGACCGGGATCATCCCCGCGCTGATTGGCGGCGAAGCAGTCTTCGCCGAGGGGCTGCAGCAGCTCAAGGAGTTCGGACAGGTCGCGGTGGGGCAGGTCGACGCGGTCATGGCCGCCATCGGCTCCACCGACGAGGGCCTCCGCACCGTCATCGAGGGCTTCTACGAGCTCGCCGGAACGTCCAACGAGCTGCAGTCCGTCACGGATGAGGTGGATCGCCTCAACGACGAGCTCGCCGCGATTGACGACCAGTACTCCCTGGTAGAGGACTCGCTCGAGCGGCAGGCTGACGCGGTGGAGCGGCGGTACCGGCCGGAGATTGACTCGCTCAACGAGACGATCCGCTTGCTCGAGGAGAAGATCGCCCTTGAGGAGCGGCGCGACCGCGACCAGCTCGCCCAGCTGTCGCGGGAGGAGAACCTTGCCAAGCTCGAGGCGGATCGGGCGGAACTGGCGAAGCTGGAGGCGGACGCCTCCGACCGGGCGCTGAAGGCGGACGCAAAGGCGGCGGACCTCCGGCGGCAGCTCGCCAACGTCGACCGCGACCTCGCGGCGGCCCGCGCGAAGAAGGGTGGGGCGGACCCAGATAGGATCGCCGACCTGATGGACCGGCGCGCCCGCCTCCTAGAACAGCAGGCGGCGCTCGGCCGGGACACCGATAAGCTCACCGCCGAGGACGCTGAGACCCGCCTCCGCATCATCCAGAAGCAAAAGGACATCATCGAGGACGAGCAGCGCATCCGCACCCAGGGGGAGAGGGAGGCGCTCGATGCCGCGCGCGACCGCCTGGCTGTGGTAGAGGCGGAGCGGGACGACGCCCTCGCGCCGATCCAGGCACAGCTCGCCGACATCCGGGACCAACACGCTGCTGCCCGCGACATCATCCTCGAGACCCTCGCGCCACTGGAGGCCCAGCAGGGCGCGCTCGAGCGGCAGGCCGCCGCGACGGAGCGGGGGATGCGCGACGCCCTCGCCCGCATCGGCGCCGAGAAGGAGCTGATCACCCTCCTGGAGCAGCAGGAGAAGCTGCTCGAACAACAGGGAAAGGAGGGGAAGGACGACAAGACCGGCCGCACGGGCTCTATCGACCTGGGCTTCCCGGACACGCTCCCACAGGCGCCGAAGATCGAGGTGCCGGACCTCAAGCTCGACTTTTCGGAGCAAGAGCAGAAGTTTAAGGAGGCGTTCAAGCGCTTCACCCAGAAGACGATCCCCTCCGCGGTGAAGGAGGCGCTGTCGGGCCCGGAAGGGATTGGCGGCACCATCGGGGCGGCACTCGGATTCTACTTCCTGGGCGGGCCGTTCGGCGCCCTCGTCGGCGGGTTCCTCGGCGCCGGGATCGGGCGCGCCATCACCAATGCGGACTGGGGCGAGGTCGCCGGGTCGTTCCGCGACAAGTTCGGCGACATCATCAACTTCGTCCTGGGCGAGGGTTCCACAGGCCTCCTCCGGAGCTTCGGCCACCTCCTTGAGGACGTGGGCCGGTGGATCCGTGACGTCGGCGCGCCAATCCTGGTGCCCGCCATCGGGTACGTCCTGGTGGAGATGGGAACCTTCATCGTCGAAAACGGCCCGACCTGGCTGAAGGCGTGGGGCGACCTATTCCGCGACCTGTTCATGTGGATTGGCACGTACGCCATCCCCGAGCTCGTGGTCTGGCTCTGGCGCGAGAGCCGGAAGATCGACGAGTGGATCCACAGCCAGAACTGGGCGGCGATGGTCAAGGACGCCTTCATCGGCATCCTGAAGGCCATCCGGTGGGGCGCGACCGAGTCCTCCCGCATCTTCACCCAGGAGTGGCTGCCCGCCATCACCGACTTCCTGTGGTACGACCTGACCCCGATGTTCCTGAAGGGGTTGCTCTTCCTGCTCGAGCAGTCGAGCCGGTGGTTTACACAGGACTTCATCCCGAAGCTGCAGCAGCACGGGCTCGAGCTCGCCGACGCCATCCTCGGCGGCCTGTGGAACGGCATCTCCAGGGCCGCGGGCTGGCTGTGGGAGAACATCTGGTCCTTCCTGTGGGACAACGTGGTCCGGGTGTTCCTCGACCTGTTCGGCATCGCCTCCCCATCGAAGCTGATGGAGAAGATGGGCGATGACCTGATGCGCGGCCTCGTCCTGGGCATTGAGAAGCTGAAGGACCTGGTCCCGCGCATCTTCGGCTGGTTGAAGGACGAGGTGGTCCGCCTGCTCGGCCTCTTGAAGGACGAGGCGCTCGACCTGTGGGACCAGCTCAGGGACGCCGTCGAGGTCCGCATCGACAACATGAAGGACGCCCTGCTCCGGCCGTTCAAGGGCGCGGCCGAGGGCATTGGCGAGGTGATGAAGTCCTTCGTCAACACGATCATCGGCGCCCTCAACACCGCGATTGAGGCCTTCGACTCTTTCCTGAACGGCATCAGGAAGGCCGTCAACTGGATCACCAACAAGATCGGGCTGGGCGATGTCATCAAGGACTCGCTCTCCATCCCCACCATCGGCAAGTTCGCGCGTGGGACCGACTCCGCCCAACGGTCGGGCCTGTACACCGTGGGGGAGGAGGGGGAGGAGACCGTCTTCATCCCGCGCGGTGGGATGGTCCTCTCGGCGGCGGAGAACCGGGCGCTCCACTCCGGCCTGGGCGGGCAGACCAGCCGGGTCAAGCGGGTGCGGGACGACCTGGGCCTGCAGGACGAGGACGCGACGGACAAGGAAAAGTACCCGGACGCGGTGGGCGGGCTGCCGTCGCTGTCCGACGTCAAGAACCTCGTGAAGGCGGCGGTCAAGGGCGCGTCCGACATGGCGAAGCGCATCCGCAACTTCGCGAAGGAGTGGCTGGAGAAGGGCGTAGAGAAGCTCCTCGACGCCGCGGTGGCGGCGGTCGGCATGGAGATCCCCGCAATCGGCGGTTCCCTGAAGGACCTCGGCCCCGCGGTGTGGAAGCTCCTGCGGGAGGACCTGGTCAAGCGGTTGAAGGACATGCTCACCGGCGCGAAGGAGGGCGCCGGCGGCGACTGGGCCTGGCCCGTGTCGGGCGCGGTGGGACTGACACAGGGCTTCGGCATGACCGAGTTCGCCCGGCAGGGCGCGTACGGCGGCGGCCCCCACACCGGCATCGACATCGCGGGCTGGGCGGGCCGGCAGATCCTCGCGGCACTGGGCTCGATCTCCGGCGCTGTCCTCAACTCGGGCGACTCGGGCTTCGGCCTGCACGTCGTCCTCGGCCACGACGACGGGTTCAAGACGATCTACGGCCACCTCTCATCGGCGGACCACGCCGCCGTGGCAGGGGAGCCGGGCTCGGGCGACGTGATCGGCGGGATGGGTACCACAGGCTACTCGACCGGGGTGCACCTGCACTTTGAGGTGCAGAAGGGCGGCGTCCCCATCGACCCGCTCTCGGTCCTGCCCGGGCTCGCCGACGGCGGGATTGTGAAGCGGCCGATGTTCCTGGTCGACGCCGCCACGGGCCGGGTCGCCGGCAAGATCGCGGAGCGCGGTGCGGAGGCGGTGGCGCCGCTCGTCTCGGGCTTGGGCGGCCGGGGCGGTGGGTCGAGCGCCCTCGACATCAACATCGCGGCCGACACCGCGAACGTGGACGCGGTTACCGCCAACGTGCAGGGCGACCAGGGCAACCTCGATGAGATGTTCGCGATCCCAAGCACCCAGAAGAATGACACCGGCGTCCCGGGCCTCGGCCACACGACCATGACAATCGGCGACTGGACTGTCGAGCTCTTCGACGTGGCGGCCGCCGTAATGGCCGCTTCCTCCCAGTTCGCCAACCTGAAGGGTGCGTACCCACAGGGGACGGACCTGATGGCGGCTCTCGGCTTCACCTCGAAGGAAGCCTTCGCCCAGTGGCTTGCCGTCATCCAGGAGCAGGCCGCCTACCTGAACAACGTGTTCGGGATGGCAGCCTCGCGGATGGAGTCCGGTGGGTTCGCCGGCGGCGTCGACCCGCTCGACCTGATGGCGGGCCTGTCCGACGCGGAGTTCGAGCAGTTCCTCAACTCCCTCCCAACGGGTCAGCGGGAACAGGCGCGGCAGGAGCGGGCGCGCCGCCGCGAGGGTGGGACCGCCGTCACCCAGGCGGACCGGCAGCAACAGGCGGCGGACACCCAGATGGCGGCGGCGGAGACCAACAAGGCTGTGTCTGACGCCGACCTGGAGAACCTGAAGAACCAGGCGGACGCCGCGAGGGGGCAGCTCGACGCCGCGGCGGCGAACAAGGAGGCCGCCGAGAACATGGCGCGCGGTGCGCAGGCGGTACTCGACGCGATCACGGCGGATGAGGCCGCCACCCAAG
>JADZDV010000337.1 GCA_020850915.1 Chloroflexota bacterium
CCGGTCGCACGCTGCATACGTGGCTGCACGACAGGAGTCTCCGTGGCCGATAGCTTCGACGACGCGCTGGCCAAGGTTTCGATCGTCGTGGCGCTGGCTGTTGTCGTGTCGGTACTGGGAGCCATCGGACTCCTCATCGCTTCCCTCTGGGGATTCGACTGGCGAACCGGCATCTACTCCTACGACCCGAGGGGACCGGTGGCGCCGAGCATCTTCCTGGCTAACCGACCGGACGAAGTGCTCGCACGCTATCTTGACGCGGCGATCCTGGCGCGGGGCCAGTCGCCCTCAAGAAGCGCTGACCGTCTTTCCCGCGATAGCCGCCGAGCGGTCTCGTACGAGATCACCCGCGTGGACATCTCTCCGGTGACGGACTGGCACGCCTATGCGGAGATTCACGTGTTCGTCACGTACGAGGGCGGCGCCACTCACCAGGAGCTGTTTCGATTCCCTAGCAACGGCTCGAGCGGCGGCTTTCTGCCCTTCATAGGCGAAGTCGCTACCGATAATCGATACCCCGAACTGACCGGCTGCTCACGCTCGCGCCCTGACCCCGGTACCTGGAACTGCGGCCGGGGGCCGGGTTGAACCCAGAGTTGGCGACGGCGCCTCAGGCCCGGGCGACCTCGACCAGACAACTGTTATACGTCGAGGAGCCGGAGGCGGAGGGCTGGTTCAGACTGAGGGTGTTCGGGCAGCCGGCGATGTCCACGCCCCGCTCGTCGGGCTGGAACCAGGCGCCTTCGCAGAAGGCCACCACGCCAGGCGCCATGGCATCCGTGACGTGGGCGGGGATCTCCACCACGCCCCGGTCGTTGAAGATGCGGGCCGGATCGCCGTCATGGATGCCGCGCGCGGCCGCGTCGGCCGGGTTGATCCAGACGTGCTGCGGGTCCAGCTTGTGGAGCATCTCCTGGTTGGCATGGATGGAGTGGGTGCGCGCCCGGGAGTGCGGCGTGCAGAGCTGGAGGGGATACCTCGCCGCGTGCGGCTCGTGAAGCCCCTCGTTCGGCGGGACCCAGGTCGGGACCGGGGGCACCCAGCCGAGACCGTACGGGTCGGGGTGCTCCCCGAGCCAGGTCGAGTAGATCTCGATCTTGCCGCTGGGCGTGTTGAACGGGTGGCGCTCGGGGTCGAGCACCTGCTCGGCGAAGGCGATCCGGTGCGCTGGCGGCGCCAGGCGAGCCACGCCCTTCGCCTTGAACTCGTCGTAATCCTCAATCTCTGAATCGGCGACGATCTCCCGGAGCCACTCGTCTTCCGTCTTCGGGTTGAAGCCCTCCAGGCCCAGCCGCTCGGCCAGCGCGGCGCAGATATCGAGGTCGTTGCGCGTCTCGCCCATCGGCTCGATCGCCTTCTGCATGTAGATGGCGAAGTGGCCGGAGTGGGTCCATGGCACGTGGACGTCGTTCCGCTCGAAGCCGGTCGTCGCGGGGAGCAAGACGTCCGCGTACCGCGCCATCGGGGTGATGAACTGCTCGTGCATCAGGACGAACTCGAGGCTCATGAACGCCTCGACGCTGCGGTGGACGTTGGCGATCTGGTTCAGGAGGTTGCCGCAGGCTGAGTAGACCATCTTGATGTCGCTCGGCCAGCCGCCAGCCCGGCCCTGGAGGATCGCATCAGCCATCTGCGTGATGTTGACTTGCACGCCGGCCGGGTTCTTGCCGGTTGGTAGGCGTCCCATCCGGACGAACTTCGCCCCGCCGGAGGAGCCGGAATTCCCGCCCGGCCGGCCGATGTTGCCAGTCATAGCCGCCAGGGTGAAGACGGCGCGGTGGAACTGCTCGCCGCCAAAGGTGCGGCCCGGCGCGTAGCCGGCGTGGAGCGCCATCGGCCTCGTCGAGCCAATCTCGCGCGCAAGCTGCTCGATCCGCTCGGCCGGAATGCCGGTGATCGGCGCGGCCCAGGCGGGCGTCTTCGGAACGCCGTCTGAGAGGCCTTCAACGTATTCGCGGAACGACGCGCCAGCCGGCGCTCCGTCGGGCAGGTGCGCTTCGTCGAAGCCTATGGTGTAGCGGTCGAGGAACGCCTGGTCCTGGAGGCCGTCGCGCAGGATCACGTAGGCGATGGCCAGCGCCAGGGCTGTGTCCGTGGCCGGACGAATGAAGTAGTGCTCGTCCGAGAGGTTCTTCAGCGAGCGCGAGAGGCGCGGATTGATGGTGACGATCCTCACCCCAGCCTGGCGGGCGCGGTGCAGCCACTGCGTGGTGTTCGTCCCGAACGTGCCGTCCGCTGGACTCCAGCCCCACATGACGATCAGTCGGGAGTTCAGATAGTCCTGGCCCTCACGGCCGGTCGCCTTGAACTCGGCGCCAACGCCAAAGGTGTGCTTGATCGCGAAAATCTCGGCTTCGTTCGAGAGGTTGCCCCAGAGGTCGGTGCAGCCGCCAAGCATGTTGAGCAAGCGTCCCACCGCGCCGCGATTGTGGAGCATGCTCGTGCTGCCGCTGCGCGACAGGTCGGCGATGGCTGTGGGGCCGTACGTGTCCACGATACGGCGGATCTCGGAGGCCGCGAGCTCGAGCGCTTCGTCCCAGGAGGCGCGGCGGAACTCGCCGTTGCCGCGCGGACCGCTGCGAACAAGGGGATAGAGCAGGCGGTCGGAGCGGTTGACGCGGTCGGCGCCGGCGAAACCGCGCCCGCAGGCGCGGAGAGGCGGCTGCTCGTCGTTCCAGGGGGTGTTGTCGGTGGAGATGCGGACGAGCCGGCCGTCCTGCACATGGGCGCGTACGACGCAGCGCCCGCCGCAGTTGTGCGCACAGGTGGTGATGAAGATCTGCTCGCCTGGCTGCGCGGCGGGATGAGCGGTGACGGCCATGCTTCGTACTCCTCCCACAGGTCGCTCGGCGTGAGCCGGGGTTTAGCAACGTTCCAGTGAGTATAAGAGGCCCCGGCTGAAGGAGCAAGATCGGCGACGCGCTTGCGCATCGCGCTTCGTGTTGGGAAAGACCATCCTGGACGGGGGACAGCCCAGCAACGGGCCGCGGGGACATGGGAGGCCGGAGATGGCGATCACAGAGCGGCGGATGAGGCTGGAACAACGTCTCCGTCTGCCGGAGCAGCGCGTCCAGCAGGCTGGCTGCGCGCTGTCAGTGGTTCGTGGAGCACGGCGTTCGTCTCGCGTGCTGGTCGATCCTGGCGCTGAGTCCTCACGCTCCTCCGCCACGACAGCGGCGCACGCAGCCGACGTGGTGCGGACGTCATCGAATTCGGAGACCCCACTGCCGGGCTTGCAGCTCAGCGTCGCGGAGCGGTTCGGCCTGCCGACTGCCGAGCCGGAGCTGTTCTCCGAACGTTGAGCCGCCACGGGCCGATCGGCCCGCGCGGCTAACCCGGGCCGAAGCGGCTCGCTCCAACTGCTCCACGAGCGCGTCACGGTTGAGGGTCAGGCCGTCTTCGGCGCGGGGGAGGAGCTTGGAGTATTCTCGACCAGCGACGATGGCGGACCTCGGGGGAGAGGTGTTGACCGAAGGCCACGGCCGGATGCGTCCGTCCTGGCGTACGATGCCATCTGGCACTCTGCCCCATCCGTGCGAGGTGGCCAGAGAGGGCCTCGGGCGAGCTGCGTGGAGGCGACATGTTCAGGCTGGACGGCAGGGTGGCGCTCATCACCGGATCGGGTCAGGGGATCGGGCTGGCGACGGCGCTGGCGCTGGCCGGTCAAGGCGCCGATCTGGCGATCGTCGATCTGGAAGCCAGTCGCGCCGAGGCGGCGGCGGAGCAGGTGCGGACGCGTGGCCAGCGTGTCCTGGCGCTCTCGGCTGACGTCACCGCGGAGGACCAGGTGGGCCGGATGGTCGAGCGGGTCGCCTCGGAGCTGGGCCGGCTCGACATTCTGGTCAACAACGTTGGCGGGAGTGGCGGCAGCGCTATCCCACTGGAGGACACGCCGCTCGAGGTCTGGGAACGGGTGATGGCGTTCAACGTGCGGAGCGCGTTCCTGACCACTCGCGCGGCGATCCCGCACCTGAAGCGGCAGGGCGGGCGAGTCGTCCTGCTGAGCTCGATGGCGGGGACCAGCCGGACCATCATTGGTGGGGTGGTGTACGCGACGGCCAAGGCGGCGCTGCTCGGCTTCACTCGCCAGCTTGCCCAGGAACTGGGACCATCCGGGATCACGGTGAACGCCATTGCCCCAGGCGTGATCCACTCCGAGCGGATCGAGCGCGCCTTCGCGGCCCATCCGACGGCGCGTCTGGACCGGGTGATCGAGCAGATCCCGCTCGGGCGTCTGGGTCGCGTGGAGGATCTGGCAGCCGCGATCGCCTACCTCTGCTCCGATGAGGCCACGTACGTGACGGGCGTGACGCTGGAGGTCAACGGCGGCATCAACACGCGGTAGAGTCCGGCGATCGCGCGGGACGCAACCGGCGCGCGGCCAACCGTTTCCCTCATACGAGCGGACCAGCCAGGATGTGCGAGTCCTGCCCGCTTGAAAACCGCGTATCGCACAAGAGGCTCCCCCTCATGCTCTCCTGGGACCGGGTCGAGCGGCCTCCCGCCCCTGGCGTTGGTATGAGGCTCCAGTGGTCCGACCCCTCGCACTGGCTCGTGTTGCGATCGGCGTGGGAGAGGCACTGTGAGCAACGTCGTGACCGCGCTCGGCCGAGACCCGATCGGCCGGGCCTCCCGAACGGTCCTGCTGATCGACTCGACTCTCTCAGCTCGCCGCCTGCTAGCCGTTGCCCTGATCGACGCGGACTCCGGCGTCATCGAGGCGGCTGACGGCTGCGAGGGCGTGGCGCTGGACGTGCTCCCGGCGCGGCAACAGCGCCCAGCGTGACCACGACCCGCCCCCACCGTCCTCGTGCGCGGGTGCTGCTCGCGTTTCTCGGGACGGTCGTGGGCGTGACGGTCGGGCTGGTCTTTCTCTTCGGGCTGCTCGGCTTGCTGACGGCTGACATCGAGCCGTCGCCGCGGAGCGAGAAGCTCAACGTGGGGTTCACCTTCAGCCCACGGCAGGCTGAGTACCTCGGCCTGCCGTGGCAACAGACGTACCAGGCCGCGACGATGCTCTCGCCAAACCTGGTGCGGCTCGGCGCGTACTGGGATAGCATCGAGCCGTCGCCGGGCCAGTACAGCTTCTCGAGCCTGGACTGGCTGCTGGACTACTCCAGCACGCGCAACGTGCGGGTCATGCTGACGGTTGGCATGAAGGCGCCCCGTTCGCCGGAGTTCTACATTCCCCGCTGGCTCGACCAGCAGTTGAACCTGCCGGCGGGAAGCCAGGTCGCGGACAATGCCGAGCCGCGGGCCCGCACGCTGGCGTTCATCTCTCAGGTCGTGATGCGCTACCGCGACCGCGACAAGATCGCATACTGGCAGGTCGAGAACGAGCCGCTGGACGAGACCGGCCCGCGCCGCTGGCGCATCAGCGCCGATTTCCTCGCGGAGGAGGTGGCGCTGGTCCGCCGACTGGACGATCGCCAGCGGCCGATTGTGGTCAACATGTTCGTGGATTCCCACCCGCTGGTGCAGCTCCCGCCCTGGCGTCAGAGCGCTCAGGATCGGGCCGAGGCGATTCTCAAGCTGGCGGACTTTCTGGGGCTGGATGTGTACCCGAGCCGCGGCGTTCGGGTGCTGGGGCACGACGTCTACTTGAACTGGTCGCGCTCGGCGTGGCAGCAGTCGGTGATCGACCTGCAGGCGGTGGCCCGCTCGGACGGGAAGGACGCCTGGATCATCGAGGCGCAGACGGAGCCGTGGGAGCCGTCTCACCTGGTGTACGTGGACCCGCCCGCGAGCCGCGGCGTGGTACCCAACACCGCGGTGAGCATCTTCTCACGCCTGCGCGCCGCCGGCTTCCCGACGATTCTGTTCTGGGGCGTGGAGCACTGGTACATGCGGCGTGAGCGGTTCCAGGACGACCAGTGGTGGAAGCTGCTGACGCCGTTCTTCTCCAGCCCGTCTGATACGGCTGGGGGTGGCGTTCCGGCCACCGTCCCGCTGAAGGCGGGACGCACCAGCCGGCGCGCGCTTGGACGATAATAGAGCATATCTGACGAGCGAGTGGATGACGCGCCCATGACCGAGCGATGGACCGAGGCGTACAACCTGGAGCCGGACGACCTGCCTGAGCTAGAGACGTTCCTCGCGGAGCAGCGACGCCAGCAACGGCCGCGGACGGTGCTCCAGGGGTACCGCCAGGAGCTGGCGAGCTTCGCGCTCTGGTTCCGAAGGGTCAACGGTGAGCCCTGCACGGCAGAGACGGTCCGTCAGGGCGACGTCGCCAACTACCTCGGGTTTCTGGTCAGGACGCGGCGACAGCAGACGACGGCGGTGAGTCAGAGCCTCGGGGTGCTCCGCCGCTTCCTCCAGTGGGCAGCGGATGCTGGCCTGATCGAGCCGTTGCCTACTGAGGCTGTCGCTGTTCCGCGGCCGCCGGCTCGACCGACGGGACCACGTCGTGGCGCCCCTGGCCAGGACCGGCCGAAGCGACCGCCGCGCACCCCACGGGCCAAGCAAGCGCCGGAGGCGAAGCCGCCAGCGATCCCGCGGCGAGCGCCACGCCCGGCTGCCGGGCCGCGGCTCGCGGTCGAAGGCGGAAGGGCTGCCCGGCAGCCGGGCTCTACCGCCGGACCGCGGCCGCCTCGCGGTCCACGCCGTCCCGCTGGCCCGGCTCCTCGGCGCAGCGCGGGAACGGGACCCGGTCCCCGGGCGGGCGTTCGCGGTCGGCCCCGAAAGCGACGCGGCGAAGCGTAAGGGCGCTTTCCCCGACGAGCAGAGCGCGAAGGGCTGTCCGGAGGCTGGCTGTCCGTACAGGCTCGTGAGAGCAGGTCGTGGTCGTTGGTACAGGAAATCGCTCCGAATCGCCGAGAGGACGCGCCAGGGGACGCGCAGGGGACGGGGCCATTCTAGAGTGGGTCTCGGGAGCAGAGCTCACAACACCGTGGAGCGGGTTGTGGGCTCAGACCAAGCCACCGAGGAGGCCACTCATGGCGACCTGGACACCGGATCCGACCTTCTACCCGTCGGCCACGATGGCGATGGGGGCTCAGCGTGAGAAGCTAGCCTACGTCGTGGTCCTGCATCCGAACGGCAACGGGGAGCGCCGGCCGGATGCGTTGGCGGTGCTGGACCTGGATTCCGAATCCCCGACCTACGGGCAGGCGGTGAGCCGGCTCGATTTCCCCTATACAGGTGACGAGCTGCACCACTTCGGGTGGAACGCTTGCAGCTCCGCCCTCTGCCCCACGATGCCGCATCCGCACCTGGAGCGGCGATACCTGCTGGTGCCTGGGCTGCGCTCCTCGCGAATGTACGTCGTCGACACGAAGCCGGACCCGAAGCAGCCGCGTCTGATCAAGACCATCGAGCCAGACGAGGTGCACGCAAAGAGCGGCTACAGCCGGCTTCATACGGTGCACTGTGGGCCGGACGCCATCTACGTCAATGCGTTGGGCCGGCCGGACGGAGAGGGGCCGGGCGGCATCCTGACGCTGGATCACCGCACGTTCGACGTGAAGGGCCGCTGGGAGAAGGATCGCGGCCCGCAGCACCTCGCGTACGACTTCACCTGGCATCTGACGCAGGACGTCATGATCACCAGCGAGTGGGGCACGCCGAACATGGTCGAGGACGGCGTCAACCCCGAGCTGCTCCTGGGAGGCAAGTACGGCCACCAGCTCCACGTCTGGGATATCCGCACCCGCCGCCATCTTCAGACGCTGGATCTCGGTCCGGAGCAGCAGATGGTGCTCGAGCTGCGGCCAGCCCACGATCCGAACAAGAGCTACGGCTTCGCCGGGGTGGTCACGAGCTTGAAGGACCTCTCGGCGTCGATCTGGCTCTGGTATCGGGATGGGCAGGGCATCGCGGTCAAGAAAGTGATCGAGATCCCGGCCGAGCCGGCGGATCCCGCGCTCCTACCGCCGATTATCCAGGGGTTCGGCGCCGTGCCGCCCCTGCTCACCGACATCAACCTCAGCCTGGACGACCGCTATCTGTACGCGTCGAGCTGGGCCACTGGCGAGTTCCAGCAATACGACGTCACCGACCCGTTCAACCCGAAGAAGACCGGCTCGGTGCGCCTGGGCGGCATCGTGTCGCGGGCGGCGCACCCGAAGCGTGGCGACCTGAACGGTGGGCCGCAGATGGTCGAGATCAGCCGCGACGGGAAGCGGATCTACGTCACCAACTCGCTGTACTCCGCCTGGGACGCGCAGTTCTACCCGGATGGCATCCGGGGCTGGGCCGTGAAGCTGGAAGCAGAGCCCGAGGGCGGGATGCGGCTGGACCCCGACTTCTTCGTCGATTTTGGCGAGGACCGGCCGCACCAGATCCGGCTCCAGGGCGGGGACGCCTCGTCCGACTTCTTCTGCTACACGAACGGGAAGACCCACTAGCACCGCGGTGGGCCGGACGCTCCGTCCGGCCCACCGTGCGTTCGGCAGACACGCGGGGAGGGACGATGAACGAGCAATTACCCTGGATCACGCTGGCGGCGCTCGGAGCCTACCATGGGCTCAACCCTGGGATGGGGTGGCTGTTCGCCGTAGCGCTGGGACTGCAGGAGGGCAGCCGGTCGGCGGTGGCGCGGGCGTTTGGACCGATCGCGCTGGGACACGCCGCCTCTGTGGCCGCCGTGGTGGTGCTCGTCGGGGCGCTCCAGACGGCGATCGACGCGACGCTGATTCGGTACGCCGGCGGCGCGGTACTCCTGGCGTTTGGACTGTACAAGCTGCTGTGGCCACTGTCGCATCCGCGCTGGGTTGGGATGCGAGTTGGCAGTCGCGACCTCGCAAGCTGGTCGTTCCTGATGGCCACGGCGCACGGCGCGGGGCTGATGCTGATCCCGGTGCTGGTGAAGCTGCCGGAGCAGGTCGCCAGCCAGACCGATCACGCCACTCAGATGCAGCACGCGGCGCACATGCAGCACACAGCGATGGCGATGTCGGCCATCGACATCTCCGGGCCGGCGCTCATGGCGGTCGGCCTTCACACCATCGCGATGTTCTCGGTGATGGGTGTGCTGGCCCTGGTGGTCTACGAGAAGGTTGGACTGGCCATGCTCCGTCGCGCGTGGCTGAACCTTGACCGCGTCTGGGCGGGCGCGCTTATCGGGGCCGGAGCGATCACGATCGCGCTCTAAGCCGCGGCTCAGTTCAAGGCAAGAGGGGAGAGGGTAGGAAATGACACAGACAACCATCGCCGATACTCGTGAAAAGGAGCGCGACGCGTTCATCGGGCGGCTGTTCGAGGCCGCCAGCTTCGCCGCCTCGCCGGCGCCAGGGGCGCCATCATCATCATCGCCGACGAGCGGGTTGGCGAGACGTTCACAGCACCGGGTGCCAATGTCGAGCGGCTCAACTACGGCTTCAGCGTGCTGCACTGCCTCCCGGCGACACTGGCCGACTCCCCGTCGGCCGGGACGGGGACGGTCATGCGCCCCCAGACCCCGCGGGAGTACGCCGACGAGGCCGGCTTCAGTATGGTGGAGGTGCTGCCGATCGAGAACGACGTCTGGCGCTCCTACCGTCTGTGGCCATAAGGGGCATCCGTGACGGATGGCTCGGAACGGGCAAGGCCGCCGACCCCTTCGAGCAGCAGCTCCGCCGCCCGGAGATCGGTCGTGGCGAAGCCCTCGGCAAAGCGGTCGTACTGGTCGGCGACGAGCAGGCAGGCCTCTCGCGGCCTGTCCTGGACGTTCCAGAACTGGGCGAGGCTCACTGCCGCGCGTAGCTCCAGCATCTTCGCTCCCTGGTCTCTCGCGATGTCCAGCGCCCGGGTGAAGCTGGCTTCAGCCCGGGACACGCTGTCCGAACCGCCCGTCTGGAGCAGCAGTGCGCCTTCCAGGCGGTGCAGCTCCGCTTCGTAGAAGAAGGCCCGGCTGTTTGCCACCATCTTCTGCGCCTCGGCGATGGCGTCAAGGCCGTGTGCCGCCTGACTGGCCCGTCCGCGGGCTTCGGCGAGCAGGCCGAGGTAATAGGGAAAGTCGATCATCGCCCCGGCCGCCTGACAGGCTGCCAGGCCCTCTTGCAAGCGCGTCAGGCCGATCTCGTACTGCCCGTCCATGGCCAGGGCCCAGCCTTCTAGCATCGCGCCGCGGGCCGCGAGGTACGGGAAGCCCTGCTCCGCGGCAAGGGTGGCGGCGGAACGGGCCCACTCGAGGGTCAGACGGTGGTCGAGCCGGAGCTGGTGGACCCAGGCGGCCTGGAGCTGGGCAAGCGCCAGACTGTAGAGGTGCGTCTTCGCCAGGCTGAGAGCCGTGTGCACCCGCTCCAGGGCGCGGTCCGGGTGGCCCAGGAACCAGTCGGAGAGGGCGGCCCACCCGTGGGTCTGGACGCCGGGATCGACGCCGAAGGCGGCGATCAGGGTGTACTGGCGGCTGGGATCGTACCGAGCAAGGCCCTGCTCAGCCCGCTCGAGCGCCTGGCCAAACGCCCCCTGGTGGAAGAGGGAGCAAGCGAGCAGATCGTATGACTCGATCAGCCACTCGTCCTGCTCCTGGCGCCCCTCGCTCATTTCGGCCAGGCGCTGCTCGATCCAGCGCTGGGACTGCTGATACTCTGCCCGCCACTCGTGCAGCGCGGCCAGCATGAACAGGACCTGAGAGTACTCCCGCGGCTCGCCGAGACGTTCGTAGAGGGTGTGGGCGCGTTGGAGGGCTTGCTCCGCTTCGGTGGAGCGCCAGCCCTCGGTGGCGAGCAGGGCTGGCGCGAGGCTGAGGAGCAGGGCGAGCTCCCGCCGGTCACGCTGCTCGCTTTCGGGCCACGCCGAGACGACGCTCAGCCCGGTGAAGAGATGGCCGATCGCCTCGCGGTGGGCGCTTCGCTGGAGCGCCAGGCGAGCGCCATGCAGGAAGTATCCGGCCGCGCGCTCGCCGTCACGCCCTTGCCAGAAGTGCAGTGCCAGCTCGCCGGCCAGCTCGGGCGCTCGCGTCCCATAAGCGGTCTCCAGCCGAGTGCCGATCTGCCGGTGGAGGCGGACCTTACGGGTGGCAGGGACGCGGGCGTACATGATCTCCCGGTAGAGGTGCTGGCTGTACCTGAAGCGCGCCGTCAGCGTGCCGTCCGGCCACTCGACGGCGCCCCGCCCCGGGAGGAGCTGGCCGCGGCGTGCCAGGGCCAGACAGCGGGCTTCGACGCGCTCCTCGGGAAGATCGAGCACGGCGGCCACCACCGCGACGGGGAACTCTGTCCCCGCCACACTCGCCACCTCGAGGAGCTCCTGGTCCTCGGCGGACAGCCGATCGAGCTGCTGCTCGACGAGATCGCGCAGGCTGTCTGGAACGGCTTCGGCAAGCTGCGCCAGATCGGTCCGCGGGACCCAGGCTCCGGCCTCGTTCGCCAGCGCCCCCCACTCGATCCAGGTCTCGACGACGTTCGCCATGAAGAGCGGGTTGCCATCCGTCTGCTGGTGGAGCAACGCCGCGAGCTCGGTCCGTTGCTCCAGGCCAGGGAAGCGGCGTTCCAGGTACGCGCCCACCGCCGATTCGTCGAGGGGCGTCAGCGCGATCTCCAGGCAGTGGCCCTTGACCAGGAGCTGGCGGACGACCGTCTGAAGGGGGTGATCCCGAGTCATGGCGTCCGCGGGCCGATACGTGCCGACCACCATCAGGCGGGCCGGCTCCGGCCGCTGTGCGAGGCGGGTGAGGAGGTCGAGCGTCGAGTAGTCGCTCCACTGGAGATCTTCGACCACGAGCACGAGAGGCTGCTCGGCGCAGAGGAATTCGAGCGCCTCAGCCATCTCCCGGAGCATGCGCTCCTGGGTTGCGCCGATCACCCTGAGTCGCAGCGCCTCCATCGCCTGCTGGCTGACCGCGCCCGGGAGCTGCACCAGCCAGGTCGGCGCATGGCGAGCGAGCACTGTGGCGAGCGTCTTACCGTCTGGCTGGCGGCACAGGCGCCCGAGCGCCTCCAGGATTGGCAGGTAGGCTTCGCCCACCCCCTGGTGGTCGAGACACTGGCCCTGGCCGATCCACGGTACGCCGAGCCGCGCAGCCTCGGTGAGTAAGACCTCCACGAGGGTGGTCTTGCCGAGCCCCGCGTCTCCTGTGACGAAGACAACCTGGCGCCTGCCGCTCCTGGCCAGCTCCAGGCGGTCCAGCAAAACGCGTAGCTCCAGCTCACGGCCGGTCGGGGGCTGGGGATGCGGGGGCGGTGCCGAGGGCGGAGCCGGCCTGGCGCTCGAAGCCTCATTGGCCACGGCAGCGGCTGCCACGCGGGCGGGAGCGGCGGGCCTTTCGCTCGCTGGCCGGGGAAGGCGCCGAGCGCGGACGGTCTCGTACAGCGCGACAGTCTCATCCGAGGGCGCGACACCCAGCTCCTCGCGGAGGAGCCGCACGCACTCCTGGTACTGACGCAGGGCGGCGGTCCACTGGTCGGTCGCCGCGTACAGCTCGATGAGCGAGCGATGGGCCGGCTCGTGCAGCGAGTCGAGCGCGAGCCAGCGGCGGGCGTAGGGGATCGCTTGCTCGGGTGCGCCCCCGTGGTGGTGACGATCCACCAGATAGCGAAGCAGCCGAACGTAGGTCTGGCGCAGGCGCTCGCGCTCGAGGAATTGCCACTCCTCCCAGCCCGGGCTGTCGGGCAGGCTGAAGCCGGCGAGGAGATCGTCTGCGTAGAGGGCAACCGCTTCGCTCGCGAGAGCGAGCTTCTCCTGCTCGGAGCGTAGCGGCGCGTCGTCCAGGACGGCGAACGCCTGCCGCTCGAAGACGAGGCTGTCCACCCACAGATCCAGCGCAGGGGAGAGCCTCAGACTCTCGCTCTCGGAGACCACGACGCTCTCCCCCACAGCTTCGCCGAGGCGGTGCAGGGTGCGGCGCAGCCGGCCACGTGCCTCGCGCTCGCCCCCGTCGGGCCAGAACAGGCTGGCGAGCGTCTCGCGTCGGCGGGATCTGCCGGCGAGCGCCAGATAGACGAGCAGCGCGAGGGCGCGGCGCAACGAGAGGTCGAGCGGCTCGCCGTTTCGCTGCAGCCGCGGAGGCCCGAGCACGTACAGTCTCAGCGCGCCCACGTTCTCCCCTCCGTGGAAGCGCCGCCGCGGCCGCGCGGCCGCCAGCGCGGTCCACGCCCGACCGCCTGGGCAACGGTCATTCTAACAGGACAACTGCTCAGCAGTGTAGCAGTCTCCACCACCGAGCGGGGATAGTGCTGCGCAGCAATTCGCTGACGAGCCGCCGCCGTTCGCGCAGTCATAGCGCGGCTTCTCTACAGTCGTAGCCAGCCTTCGGATTCGCGCCAGGTCATAGGGAGGAGCTCGCCCTGGCGACGTCAACAGCCGCGATCTGACGCTGAGCCACACCCACGATGACACGCGCGAGGCGCTGGACGACGTCAACGCCGTTTTCCCGATCGACCGATTGCGAGAGCTGGTGGAGGAGGGCGTGATCGCTCGTGCGTGCCAGCATGGGGTTGCACACCCCTGGCCAACGTTCCAGACCAGCCGTCGGGGCGGACTAGCTCTTGACCGCGCCCGCCGTCAGCCCGGCCACGAAGTGGTCGGCCAGCGCGCCGTACAACAGCGCCACCGGCAGCGAGCCCAGAACCGCCGCGGCCATCAATTTCCCCCAGAAGAACACGTCGCCCGCCGACAGCGCCCCGACCACCCCGACCGGGACAGTCTTCTGGGAGTCCGACTGGATGAAGGTCAGGGCGTAGACGAACTCGTTCCAGGAGAGGGTGAAGGCGAAGATGCCGGCTGAGATCAGCCCTGGCAGCGCGAGCGGGACGGCGATGAAGAGCATGCTCTGCAGGCGGCTGCAGCCGTCGATCAGCGCCGCCTCCTCCATCTCTCGTGGGATCGTCGACAGGTAGCCCATCAAGTACCAGGTGGTGAACGGCACCAGGAAGGTCGGGTAGGTCGCCAGCAGCGAGCCGATCGAGCTGAACAGCCCGAGCCACTGAACCACGTATGCCAGGGGGAGGAACAGCAGCGTCGTCGGGACCAGGTAGGTAATGACGACCAGCACGCCCAGCAGCCCGCCCCCGCGGAAGTGCAGGCGGGACAGGCTGTACCCCCCCAGCACCCCGAGCAGCAGCGACACTCCGGTCGAGACCACCGCGACGATGATGCTGTTCTTGAGCCAGGTCAGGAACGACATCTTGGACAGCAGCTCCTGGTAGTGCTCCCCGGTCGGGTTGAACGTCCAGAGCGGCGCCTTGGTCAGGTCGTGCATCTCGGCGGTCGGCCTGATCGAGGTCACGATCATCCACCAGAAGGGGAACAGGGCGAAGAGCGTCAGGAGCGCAAGCGGCAGGATCAGGGTGAAGGAGCGGTCGGTCAGGCGCGCGAGCTTCAGGCTGCTCATACGTCTCGGCTCCGAAGGTAGCGAATCTGAACGACGATCGCCGCGAGCAGAATCGGCAGCATGAAGAGCGAGACGGCCATGCCCTGGCCCACGTTGCCACCCAGGATCGCGCTTTGATAGGCGTAGGTGGCGAACAGGTGAGTGCTGTTGATCGGCCCACCGCGAGTCAGGACGTAGACGATGTTGAACTCGCTAAACGTCCAGATCAGCGAAAACAGGATCACGATCGCCACGATCGGCAGCATGTTCGGCAGCGTGACGTACCGGAACTGCGCGGTCCGGCCGGCCCCGTCGATGGCGGCCGCCTCGTACTGCTCGCGCGAGATGGTCTGGAGACCGGCCAGGAACGAGACCAGGTAGAAGGGAAAGCCGCGCCAGATGCTGACCAGAATGACCGAGAAGATGGCCAGGTCCGGGCTGGAAAGCCAGGGGATCGGTCGGCTGATCAGGCCAGCCATCTTGAGCAGGACGTTGAGAATCCCGGCGGTGTCGTCGAACATCCACAGCCAGACGAGCCCGCTCAGGGCGGTCGGGATGATCCAGGGGATCAGCAACATCCCCCGAAAGACGTTCCGCGAGCGGAAGGAGCGGTTGAGGACGAGCGCGCCGCCCATCCCGAGGAGAAGCTTGCCGGCGACCGACAGTCCCGAATACAAGAAGGCGTTTCGCAGCACGAGGTGGAAAACGGGGCTGGTCAACAACTGGCCGAAGTTGGCCAGCCCCACGAACTCACCGGGCTGCCCGATCGTCCGGTTCGTCAGCGAGAGCCAGACGGCCAGACCGAAGGGGAAGCCGATCAGCGTCACGAGCAGGATCAAGGTCGGCGTGAGCAGGGCATAGCCCAGCACCGACTCTCGCTCCAGCGCGATCGCTACCTTCCCGGCGGCACCCGCGCCTGCCCTCAAGCCGCGCGATGGCTCGAGAGCCTCGAGGTTTTCCGCGGCTGGCACGCTACTGCTCCGTCACGCCTGGCCGTAGATCTTCTTCATCTCGGCGACCGTGGTGTCGATCGCGGTGTTGATCGGCGTTCCGCGGCAGACGGAGGCTGCCATGTTGACGAGCGTGAACTTCGCATAGACCTCGGTAGCTTGACGCGTCGGCGGTCCAGGCCAGCCCGGCAGGTGGCCGAACTCCACCGCCTTCGGAATGATCTGCATCTTCGGATCGCGCCGCTCGGCCTTCTCGACGTCCTTCAGCATCCCCGCCGCGGCGCCTTCCGTCTTGGCCAGCCAGCGCACGAGCTGTGGCAGGTCGGTCAGGTAGCGCACGAGCGACTTGGCCGCCTCCTGCTGCTTCGAGTAGTTGAAGATGGCCAGTGAGGTTGGCCAGAGGTTGGTGGCGCGCTGCGCCGATCCCTTCGGGATGAGCGCGTGGTTGATGTTCGGCCGCAAGCTGGGCGCGTTCTCCTTGGCTGCCCAGTAGATGCTCGCCGCGTTGATCGTCATGGCGAGCTGTCCACCGAGGAAGGCGCGGTTGTTGCCGGAGTTGTCCCAGCCGAGCACCCCCTCCGGCCAGGCCTCCTGGTAGGCCTGGCGAATGAACTCGAGGGCCTTGACCATCTCGGGCGACTTCAGCGCGATGGTCTTGCCGTCCTGCTCGACTTCCTTGGCGCCAAAGCCCCACATAATGGAGTAAATGGTCGTGTTCGCGTCAACCGGCGCCTGGCCGAGCGGCTCGGCCCAGAGTGGCTTGTTCGCCGCTTTGAGCTTCTTGCCGATCCGCAGAGCGTCCTCCCAGGTGTCTGGCGGCTGCTCGCCGATCTCCTTGAGGACGTCCTCTCGGTAGTTCATGACCTGCGGCGTGATATAGAGGGGGATTGCCTTCCAGTGTCCGCTGACGAAGTTCGCGGCTTTGCCGATGTCGTGCCATCCGCCATTCTGCTTACCGAGGTCCTCAGCCACGTCGTCCAGGTCCGCCAATTTGTCGCTATAGACATGGGCGGCGGAGCTGCTGAGCTGGAGGATGTCCGGGCCGGCTCCGGTCTCGGCGGCGGTCGCCAGCTTCGGCGTCAGGTCGGCCTCCGAGACGAACTCGACCTCGGCGTTGGCACCAGTCTTGTCCGACCACTCCTTGACCATCGCTTTCAGCTCATCGTTGGCGGGCGGGATGAACCAGCTACTGACCGTGAGCCTGACGCTGGCGCCCTTGAAATTGGGAAGGGCAGCCGCCGCGGAGGTGGCGGCCGGTGCCGCCGCGGGGCTGGCGGCCGGTGCCGCCGCGGGGCTGGCGGCCGGTGCCGCCGCGGGGCTGGCGGCCGGTGCCGCCGCGGGGCTGGCGGCC
>JADZDV010000338.1 GCA_020850915.1 Chloroflexota bacterium
CGGCGGGAAAGGGCGGCTGGAGTGGCGCAGCCCAGCCCTCGCTGGCGAGACGAGAGAGATTGGGCGTGAGAGACGGGTCGGTCAGGTGATCCAGCGTGAGACAGACGAGGTCGAGAACGACGACGCGCTTGGCAGACATGTCAGTCGGCTCCTTCGGAAGACGGCGACGGGGCTGGGGCTGGTGTAATGCTACGTTACCGCGAACAGGCGCGCGACCAGGAAACCGGGCACGAGCAGCACGGCAACCGCGAGGCCGGCCGGCCAGCCCGCATAACCAGCTGCGAACGCCGCGTCCAGCAGGACCAGCCCGAGCACTCCCGCCTTCACCCCTCCGCGCACCAGGCCCGGCGTCGGCGAGGCGAGGCAACGGAGCACTGGCGGAACACTCGCCAGGACGAACAGTGCCAGGAACGGCAGGAAGCTCAGGTCCGGCAGCATGCCGCTGGCGCCGAGGTACGCCGTGCCCACGGCGACGAGGGTGAGCGCGCTGAGCGCGAAGATGGCGCCGTTGCGAGCGCCGCCCAGCACCTCGCCGCGGCTCAGATACGTCACGCCCGCGATGTGTACCAGCAGCAGCGCGGCGAGCGGCAGGCGGTCGACCAGCATGGCAACTGACGCGCTGGCGCTGGCGCCCAGCAGAAAGTTCAGGAAGCGGCAGAGGCCCATGTTGAGCGGTCCGAGGGCTGTGTGCTTCCCCACGGCATCGTACAGCGCCGCCGCGAAGGCGATGGCGAGCGCGAAGGAGAAGGACCAGGGCCCCACGGACGCCCCGGCCAGGGCGGCCATCACAAGCAGGCCGACTGCCAGCCGACGGGCCGAGCCGAGACTGACCCGACCGCTCGGCAGGGGCCGCTCCGGCCGCTCGCGCAGGTCCGTCTGGTAATCGAAGTAGTCGTTCAGGACGACGCCGCCGGCGTACAGGCAGACGGTGGCGATCACCAGCCAGGTGAGCTTCTCGCCTTCGATACCGCCGACGGCGACCGTCAGGTAGCCAGCGAGGACGTCGGCGGCGGCCGTGAACAGATTGGGCAGACGGACCAGCTCCAGGTACGCCCGCAAGGAGAAGTCGCGAGGCGGCGCCGGGCTGGCCGGTCCGTCCTGGGCAGCGTCCCGCCGGCGCGGCCTCGCTCGTGGACTCACGCGGGGAGTCGCTCTCCGAGCCCGAGGCTGGCGCGGCTGACGTCGCCTGGGAGCTTGAACTTCGGCGTCTGAGCGAAGAAGCGCAGGGGATTCCAGAAGACAAGCTGCTCCACCTGCTCCCGAGAGACGCCGAGCTTGAGCAGCAGGGTCGCCGTGCGCGGCACGGAGAGGACGTCAGACGGGCCCCAGTCCGCGGACGAGTTCACCAGCAGACGCTCCGTCCCGTACTGCCGCACGATGTTCGCCGCCCGCTCCGGCGAGAGCTTGGTGACCGGGTAGACCGTCAGCGCTCGCCAGTAGCCGAGGCCGGCGTAGAGCGGCATGGTCTCTTCAGTATTGTGGTCGATGACCATCCGCTCAGGATCAACGCCCTCCTCCTGGACGATCCGAAGGATCCGCTCGACTCCGATCTTCTTGTACTGGTGCGGTGTGTGGACGATGGCCAGCAGGCCGCGATCGCGCGCCAGCCGAAGCTGCTTACGGAGGACTTCCTCCTCGGCCTCGGTGGCTCGATCGAAGCCGATCTCGCCAATGGCCACGCAGTTCGGACGATCGAGGAACTCCGGCAGTCGCTCGAGGACCTCGTTGGCGAGGGCGAGATCGTTGGCCTCGCGCGGATTCACAGACAGGGCGCAGTGGTGTTGTATGCCGTAATCGGCGGCGCGCTGGGCTTCGTAGCCGAGCAGGTGCTCGTAGTAGTCGAAGAACGTTCCGGCGTAGTGGCGCGCGGAGCCGAGCCAGAAGGCTGGATCGACGACGGACTCGATACCGGCCAGTGCCATGGCCTGGTAGTCGTCCGTGGTCCGCGTGTACATGTGGATGTGGGGGTCGACGTAGCGCATGCGTCAAGATCCTTTGTGAAGAGCAATCGGGCGGATCGCCGACGTGCCGCGGTGCCTGACGCCAATCTGTCGAGTGCGAACGGAGGGGGTCAGTTGCGCTGGGGCCGTTGGATCGATCCTAGTCCCTGGGCAACACGCACGTCAACGCGGCGCGCGAGCCCGGCAAGGTTCGCTCGGCGAGCGCACCGCTCGTGCAATAGTGGTTCCCCAGCAACGGAAGAACGAAGATCTCGCCTCGCCGCCTCTGGACTGGAGCCGACGCCGCGGCATCGCCGCGCACGCCGGCCAGAAGCGGGCCACACCGTGACTGCCCGAGCGCTGCTTGCCCTCGGGCAAGCCTCAGTTAATTGCCGTGTGGCCCACAGACGCGTCTGCTCGCCGGGATTGCTCGCGCCAAACGCCTGGTCGCTCTCGCGGGACAGCAGGCATTTCGCAGCCGCGGCCGTGAATCCTGCTACCCTGAGCTGGCAGGCCTGCCGGCCAGCCTCTATCGGCAGCAGGCGGCACGCGCAACGGCGGGGATCCCGCCGCGCGTCGCGAAGCAGGCGACCAGACCGATCAGGGGTCGAGAGACGCGTGCCAAGGGCACCGACGCCGGCATCCTCCTGGCCACCGCCGACCTCGACGGTGTGTTCGC
>JADZDV010000339.1 GCA_020850915.1 Chloroflexota bacterium
GAGGTTGCTCAGCATCGTCTCCTGAAAAACCCAGTGACTCTTGCCCACGTCGTGGTGATGGGCCGCTGTGGAAACCGCCTCTTGCACCTCGCTTGGCAGGGCCAGCTCCGACAGCTCGGTCAAAATCCCTGAGCTCGCGTCCCGAGCGTGGAGCGAGTGGTCACGCAGGCAGACCCACTGCCTCTGGCCAGTGTTACTCGACTCGTCGTCCACGGCTTCCAACGGCTCCGCGTCGGCTGTCGCCGGAGACTCGGCCACAGGTGCCGCCGACTCTGCGCTCCACCCAATATCTGTTGTGTAGCCACCGTCCGAGGCTCGCAGGAGGAGGGTCTGGCCAGGACAGATCTCGCGGGCCGCGGCCGACTCCCACTGACGAAAAAGGTGACTCCAGTGCCAGACCTGGCGGCGGGCGTTCGCACCCGGAGACGGCTCGTGGTTGCCTGGGCCCGTCTCCAGCTCCTCAGCGGTCTCGTCCGCTTCACTCTGCGCTGCCGCCCCGTTGCGCTGCCCACCCTTCCTGCTCAAGAACGCCTTCAGCTCGCCGATCGGCACGCCGCACAGCTCTTCTCTAGTCGGCGCCGGCATGGTTTCTGGGGGGCGCTGCCCCTCCCACGTGCGCCAGTAGACGTACACATCCCGTTCGTCACTCCCGCGCACGAACCGCGCGACATCCACGTAACTTCCCGAAAGGTCGGCCGTTGTGTCGAACAGGTCGAGGAGGTCGCGGCGACGCAGCACCGCGCCGTGGGATGCTTCATCCTCGAATGCCGGCAGGTCGGCCGGCGCGACCGAGGAGCCTTCCAGTTCTTTGAGGCGCCGTCGAGCGACCACTAGTTGCTCGGCGTCGTACGGGGCCGCGGCCTTGTCGTCCTTCTGAGATAGGTCGATCCAGCAAACGACGGCATCGTCATATTCACCACGGCGGTTGCAGCGTCCGAAGCGCTGCACCAGACTGGCCCAGGGCGCTACTTCGGTCACCAGGGTGCGGGCCGAAATGTCTACCCCGGCCTCGATGGCCTGCGTGGCGACGACGATCCGCCCCGGGCCGTTCGAGGCGACCACGGCAGTGACGCTGTCGTTTTGCGTCGCTCGGTCCAGTGAGCGAAACCTTGAATGCACCAGTACCAGGTCCGCCCGCGACTTGAGCTGTCGCAGGTGTTCGTACAGGATTTGCGCGCGGGAGACGGTGTTGACTACGACTAGCGTCAAGCTTCCGGGCTCGTGCAGCTCCATCACGCCTCGGGCTGCTATGCGCGTGTCGTAGCTCGTACCCTTGACCGGTATATCGAGCCTGCGCAACGTCTTTGGCGCGTGCTGTCGACGCGCCAGTGCTGGATAACCAGCATCCTCCTCTCCCAGGGTAAGAACTTGGCGGCCGGCGGGTGCGGGAAAGTCGACCGTTTCCAGCCACGCCGGGCGGACCGTCGCCGACATCCAGAGGCTTGAGCAGGTGCCATAGGTGCCGAGGCTCTTGCGAAAGCCCTGTAATTGTGTGGAGGTCGGTAAGCCGTTTGCGAGCAGTTGCACTTCGTCCAGTACCCAGAAGCAGTCGTTGTTCAACAGGCCGAACTCCCACGGCCAGCGAAACGGACTCGACGCGTAGCCGCGGTTCAGCGCCCGCGAAAGAAGCATGTCCTGCGTGCCGATGATGATCCGCTCTTGTTCCGGGTAGAAGTACCACTGGTCGGCCACCTCGCCGCCGAGGAGCGTTGTGCTGCCAATGGATTCGGCCAGACCCAGCGCAACCAGCCAGCACTGAACGCGTTTCCGCGTTTGCTCAACGAGCGTACGCATGGGCAGGCAGTACACCAATCGCCGGGGTGTCGCGTTTCGGACAGCCTCGTCCGGATGGTGCCGCCGCCGCCAGAGCCAACCCGCCAGGATGGCCGCCTCCGTCTTGCCCGTTCCAGTGGCGGCAATGAGCAACTCCGGCAATCGCTCGCAGCGCGCCAGTTGAGATTGATACGGATACGGCGGATTGCCGGTCGCTCTCAGGAAGAAATTCTCAAACTCCATCGCGATCCATCACGGTCGGCGCGCACACGCGCGTGTCACTCCGTCCTCCCACAACATCCCTCCTCACCACAGCGGCATCTGTCCCGCCGCCTCGGCCTTCGAGGCGTACAGGCGGCCGTCCTCGGTCACGTGCAGCAGGTCGAACTGCTCCAGCCGCACCCGGAGCGCTGAGATCGTCACGTCCAGGCGCTCGGCCAGCCGGTACAGCTCCCGCCAACCGGTGGGGCGCGCCTCCGCCACCAGCGCGCGCATGACCGCGCCGGGCATGGAGAGCGCGGCGGCGTAGCGGTTGACGGCGCGCGCCTCCGCCGGGTCGTCGGCGCGCGTGTCCATTTCGCGGACCAGCTCCAGGAACGCCGGCTCCCGAACCAGGGACGAAAGCACGGCGACGGGACCCGCGGGCGACCCGCGAAAGACCACGCCGCCTGCCAGGTCCAGGCCCGGCAGCCCCGGCTGGTCGAGCAGCGACTGGTCGACGAACAGGTCCCAGTGGCCCATC
>JADZDV010000340.1 GCA_020850915.1 Chloroflexota bacterium
GCACGCCGCTCGGTGCGTGGATCGGCTGGAGGCGGTGCTCGACCGGCTGAACGCCACCGATCGCCACCGCGATCTCGCGTGGCGACAGGCCGAGCGCGTGGGCTGTGGCCGCCGCGGCCAGCAGGTTCGAGACGTTGTGCTCGCCAAGCAGGGCGGCCTGGACTGGGACGGACTCTCCGCCCTCTACCTGAAGCGTGAACGCCAGTCCGGCTCGGGTCGTCCGGACGTCGAGCGCGCGGACGTCCGCCGTGGCGTCGCGCACGCCGTAACGAACCGTCCGATGGACACGAGCGGCCTGGTGGAAACCACGAGCAAGCTCGTCGTCGGCGTTCAGCACCGCGATGCCGTCAGGCGGCAGCGCGGCCAGCAGCTCCCGCTTGCTGGCAACGACGTTCGCGATGGAGCCAAATCGCTCGAGATGCTCTGGCCCGAGGGTCGCTAGAACCCCCACCTTCGGACGGAGCAAACGACAGAGAAACGCGATGTCGCCGACGACGTGGTCGCCTAACTCGGCCACGAACACCTCGTGCTCCGGCCGGAGCTGCTCCCGCAGAACGCGGGCGATGCCCATCGGCGTGTTGTGGCTTCCAGGCGGCTTCAAGACGTTGAAGTGCGTGCCGAGCACGGCCGCGATCAGCTCTTTGGTGGTGGTCTTGCCGTACGAGCCCGCGACCGCGACTACGAGCGGTTCGACGTTGCGGAGCCGCCGTCCAGCATCCCATAGGTAGTAGCGGCGGAACGCTTCCTCGACGGGGAACAGCAGCAGGTTCGCGATCGCGGCCAGGACCGGCGCGGCCAGGGCGGCGACGGGCAGCGCAGTCGCCACCGTCGGCAGCAGGCGGGCCGGGGTACGGCAGTTCAGCCTGGCGATCGCACCGACGACGAACAGCAGCAGTCCGACCAGCCCGGCGAGGAGCCGCTTCACCCGGTGCGTGACGACGAGCGGCTTCTTGGCGGCGGGGTAGACCGTTCGGCGAGCGAGGAGTGCGCCAGTTGCGCTCCAGATCAGCGGAGCCAGCCAGCGACAGCTCGGCACCGCGCTGGCAAGAGGCGGCGACAGCCCGGCCGCCAGCGCCAGGCCGGCGCTCGGCGGGGAGAGCACCCGGTGGGAGTTCGTCAGCCACCAGCGCAGGAACCGGGTTGTTTGGTAGCCCTCCTGCTGAAGCATGTGGAGAGACCGTCGCAGCAGGCGCCACACGAGGACTCCCCAACCTGGTGAAAGGAGGAGCCACAGCAACGCCGCGGCGAGAGCGTGTCGATCTGGGAGCCTGGAGCATGCCACGAAGCAGTATCTTACTCACTCAGCGCATGAGGCTGGGCGTTTCGAGGCGACCCTTCCGTATGATGTCTACCTATGCTTCATATCACGCGCTCGGGGCAGTTCGCGCATCGTGTCAAGCTGGTACGCCGCCCTACCACGGCACCACTCCTGATCGTGCTTGCAGGCTCGCTCATTCTCACGACGGGCTGGCAGGGCGATCAGGGCACCGACGCGGTGTCGCCTGCCAGCACCGTCGTCTCAACGCCGCCCGTGCTCACGGTCGAGCCCAGGGTTACGGTCGAACCCGGTGCCCAGATCCCTGCCGTCCCCAGTCCAGGAGGAAGTGGCCCCCTATCGACCGGCGCAACCGACGCGCAGCCGGACTACGGACGAGTCGGCCGCTATCGTCTGGCGAGCGGAGCCGTCATCGACGTCTCTGTCTTCTACAGCCCAGCGCTCGGCCGGACCATGCCGTACGCGGTCATGCTCCCGCCCGGCTACGACCAGTCAACCCGTCCTTACGCCGTCCTGACGATGCTGCACGGCCTGGCTGGAGGCTACGGCTCCTGGATCGAACTGGGCTTGCCAGCGGTGTTCGAGGCGCTCTACGCCAGCGGCAGCATCGATCCCTTCATCATCGCGTTCGTGGAGGGAGAAGCTGGCTACTATGTGAACCACGCGGATGGGGGTCCCCGCTGGGGCGACTACGTGGCCGTCGATTTCGTCGAGCACATCGACCTGATCTACCGGACCATCGGTTCCCCGGAGAGTCGCGCGATCGGGGGTCTGTCAATGGGTGGAGAAGGCGCGCTACAGCTTGCCATCAACTACCCAGGCGTCTTTGGGGCCGTGGGCGCTCACACGCCGACCACCCGTCTCAGCTACGAGGACAGCCCAGGCACGATATACGGCGACGAGACGTACTGGCAGGAGCACAACTCGCTCTGGCTGATCCGGAACGTCGACGCCATCGGAAACCTCGAGATCTGGATAGACGACGGATACGACGACGTCTGGTTACCGTCCGCGGAAGCGCTCCACGCCGCGCTGCTCGCCCGCGGCATTCCCCACCAGTACCACGTGTTCGCGGGTAGCCACGACTACTGGGACGAGGTGCTGGACGACTATCTGCGCTTCTACAGTGGTGCGATGGACACGGGCGGACCCGATCCGACGCAGCCGTCTGGTCTTCGCCGTCGAGCCGGCCGCCCCGCAAGCGTACAGTAGCCGCGGTAGCGTAGCACTAGCGGCTGAGGCGCTGGTGCGCCCCATCTTCAACACCAGCCGAAATGTTAAGGGGGCTTTACAATCTCCGCCGGGCGCGGTATACTGCCGACCAGCGCAGCGCGGCCAGGGGGGATGGTGCCGCTGCCAAGATCTCGAGCCTGGCTGGGGGCTGGGCGTGAGAGAGGGACCTTGGACGCGACCCGCCGCGGCATTGCGCTGGTTCTTGCCTTTCTGACCGCGGCCGTACTGGTCGCCACGGTGGCCAATCCCATCCGAGAAGTCTCGGCCCAGGCGGCGCCCGCGGAACTGCCGGCCAGCGTCTACATCCCGTCGATCGGCGGGAGCCGCGGCCCCGTGAAGATCGTCCTGGCCGTGCACGGCATGGGCGATAGCGGTCCGAGCTTCGGCTCGACGCTCGTGGCGCTGGCCGAGAAACAGGGGTGGGCCGTGGTTGCGCCGACGATGCCCTACGGCGACTGGCGTGACCCAGACGTCGTTCGCTCCGACGAGTCCCAGCTCCTCCCGCGGCTCAAAGCGACCGTCGACCGCCTGTCTGCGCGAACCGGGCTCAAGTTCCAGGACCGGGTCATGTGCTACGGCTTCTCACGCGGCGCCCAGATCTGCCAGCGCTACGCGCTCGCATATCCGCGGTCGGTCCTGGTAGACGCGAGCCTCTCCGCCGGCACCTACACCCTGCCCTACGCGCAAGCCATGGTGGGGGACCGCTACACAGCGCTCCGCTTCCCGTATGGCGTGAGCGATCTTGATCAGATCACCGGTCGGGCGATCGACTACACCTCGGTGCGGGCGGTCGACTTTCTGATCGGCGTGGGCGACAGGGACAACAACCCGGCGGACGTTCCGCGGCAGTGGGACCAGCTCATTGGGACAAATCGAGTCGACCGGGCAGCGAACTATGCCCACGCGCTGCAGAGCATCGGCGCGCGCTGCACTCTTGTGATCTTCCAGGGCGTTGGGCATGAGCAGACGGACAGCGTCCGCAAGCGCTCGAACGATTTCATGGCATCCGTCGCTGGCTGATCAACCGGCCTGTCGACCGGAGGCACCGAGCAGGTCAACTGATCCGCGGAAGCACCTTCTCGCCGATCGTTCGCAAGGTCGCATCGTAGCGCTCCATCGGTAAGTCGATCATCAGGTTCCTGACGCCCAGCGACTCGAGGTGCTCGAGCTGCTCAACCACCTGGTCTGGTGTCCCGGTCACGGCGAAGCGGTCCAGCATGAAATCTGTGACCAACGGGGCATGTTTGGGATCGAACCATTTTCCCAGGTCGAACGATGCGATCAGTGCGTCAGCTTCGGACCGCCTTTGCGGCGGGATCAGTTGCGGGGCAGCCAGGAAATTGTGGCGTGCCCGATTGGCCACCCGTGCACGCATGATGTCGCGGGCTTTCTCGCGGCTGTCTTCCACGGCCATCATGCAGGCGTACCAGAGGTCGACGTCCTGGACGGAGCGTCCAACTCGGTTGGCGCCGGTCTGGACGCGCTCGCGGACCCAGCTCACCACCGGTTCGGAGATACCGTTGCCAGCCAGGACGCCGTCGCCAACCTCGCCCCCCATCTCCAGCATTCGGGGGCCCTCGGCGAAGACGTAGACCGGCAGGGGCTGGTGAGACCAGGTCAGCGTAACCTCGTTGACGCCATAGCGAACCGGCTGGCCCGACACGAGCGCCTGGACGTTCTGCACTGACTGCCGCAGCTCGGCCACACGCGACGGCTTGCGGCCCACCATCCCGACAGGTGTGTCACCGCTGCCAAGCCCGACCACGACCCTCCCGCCGACGAGGGCGTTGATCGAGGCAAGGCCAGCGGCGACAACCGTCTCATGGCGCAGCACGACATTCGTGCACCCCGGGCCGACCGCGACCCGCGACGTATTCATCGCCGCGGCCTGAACGGCGGCGAAGACTTCGTTCACCGTCAGGTGGCTCTCAGCGATCCAGAGGTTGCCGTAGCCGGCCTGGTCCGCGTAGCGCGCGCGGTCCAGAAAGGTGGTCCAGTCGTCAGGAATCAGGTGCACGCCGATCCGCACAGCTCAGCCTCCCACGAGTTTTCGAGCAAGCTCTTCCGGGCCGCACTCGGGCTGCCAGCCAAAGTCGCGGCTGGCAGGTCCACGATCCAGCTCCAGGGACACACCGCCAACGGTTCCTTCGACGCGCTCATCCGGCTCGTACCGGACTTCCAGCCCGGGCCGATGTTGCTGCACAAGGTCGGTGAAGGCCCTCGCGGAGATGAACGGCCCGAACACATCATAGACGCGTTGTGTGAGCCTGCTGGCGCCGGCAAACGCGAGCTTTGCCAGAGCGGCAACAGCGTCGTCGACGAAGATGACCGGCAGGCGCAGGTCTGCGCCGACCGGAACGGTCACCGGGCTGGTGTCGGCGGCGATGCGGCGGTAGAAATCGGAGAGGCCGGCCGGCTTGTCGCTCGAGATGACCGAGCCCAGCCGGACGGCGCGGAAATCGACGCTGCCACGCTGGTGGAAGCGTGCGCCGAGGAGCTCCCCACAGAGCTTGGTGACACCGTACACGCCTCCGCCCGTCGCGACGTAGCTCGAGGCGAAAACGAACACCGGGCGATTGTCGAGCGAGGCGGCAAACTCCAGCGCCGTGGCAGTGCCGAGCACGTTCACCCGAGCGGCCA
>JADZDV010000341.1 GCA_020850915.1 Chloroflexota bacterium
CGGCTCACGTCACAGGTTCGTAACGACCGAGGCTCTCCAGACGCCGGAAGTGAGCAGATACTCGGGCGCGACCCGGACTCGTGCAAGATCTTCTTCGGGCTGCACCCGATCGTCGCGGAGACCGAGGAAGCTGCCGCTCAGAAGCGAGCGGCGATGATGGAGAACGCCTCGCTGGAGGCCGGGCTGGCGTACGTCTCACACACGCTCGCGGTGGACCTCTCCGAGCTGGATCCCAATACGCCGCTGCCGCGGATGGAGATTCGGGGCGTCCAGGGTCGACAGGCCCAGTACTACGCCGCTGGCCGTTTGCCCACGGTCCGCCAGATGGCCCAGCACACCGCGTCCCTCGAGACATACCCGGTCTGGGGCACGCCGGAGCAGGTTGCTGACCAGCTCGGGCACCTCATGGAGATGGTGGGCGGCGACGGCATCGCCATCCGAAGCGGCGTTACGCCGTCAGTCATGGTCGATTTCGTGGATGGGGTCGTGCCGGTGCTTCAGCGGCGCGGGCTCGCGAGAACCGAGTACAGCGGCTCGACGCTCCGCGAGCACCTGATGGAGTTCTGAGCCGCTCTTACTTCACCGCCTGCCGGCGGCGCGGATTGAGCAGCTCGCCCAGGCCGTCGCCCGCCAGGTTCAGCGCGAGGATCGTCAGGAAGATGGCGATGCCGGGGAAGGCCGCCATCCACCAGGCGCGCCGCAGGAAGAGCTGCGCGGTCTGGAGGAGCAGGCCCCAGCTCGGCTCCGAAGGATCGCCCAGCCCCAGAAAGCTCAGGAACGACTCGACCAGGATGGCCGACGCCGTCTGAAGCGATCCGCTGACGATGATGAACGGCAGGACGTTCGGGATGATGTGGGTCACGATCACCCGGCGGTGCTCCGCGCCGACCACCCGGGCCGCCAGGACGAACTCCTGCCTGCGGAGTAGCAGGAACTGCGCTCGGACGATGCGCGCGGTCCCCGGCCAGCTCAGCAGGCCGATCACCAGGATGATCTTCCACTGTCCCGCGCCCAGGAGCGCCACCACGACGATCGCCAGCAGGAAGCGCGGGATCACCTGGAACAGCTCGGTCAGCCGCATCAGCAGGTCGTCCGTGAGCCCTCCGAAATACCCCGCGAGCGCTCCCACGCAGGAGCCGACGAGCGTGGCGATCAGCGCGCTGAACAGACCGATGGTCAGCGATACCCGGGCGCCGTAGACGACTCGAGAGAAGACGTCACGGCCGAGGTCGTCTGTCCCCATCCAGAAGATGCTGTCGGGCGGGCGGAGGGTGGCGTCGCTCATCGACTGCGGATCGAACGGCACGATGAACGGCGCCAGGATCGCCGTCAGGAGTATCACGACGAGCAAGAATGTGCCGATCAGGGCCGCGGGCTGGAGATCCAGTGGCGACGGCGCCCTCTGTCGTGCCGTAGCGGGGGCTACTCCCGCGTTGGGGGCGGAGGCGACCGCGGCGGGCACCTGGCTCATTTGCCGTAGACCCGCGGATCGATGACGGCATAGACGACGTCCGCGATGAAGTTCGCCAGGATCACGCCGCTGGACGCCACGATGAAGAGGCCGGTCAGCAGGGGAAAGTCCCGCCGGAAGATGGAGTCGTAGAAGAGGCGGCCCATGCCGGGCCAGGAGTAGATCGTCTCGGTCACCACGGCGCCGGCCACCAGCACGCCAAACTCCAGCCCGATGATGGTGACGGTGGTCAGCAGGGCGTTGGGCAGGGCGTGCCGCAGCAGCACCTGGCGGTCTGACAGCCCCTTGGCGTAGCCGACGGTGACGTACTCCCGACTGAGCACCTCGATCATCGCCGTACGCGTGAAGCGGGTGATCAGCGCCAGCTCGAAGAGGGTCAGCGTCAGGACCGGCAGGATGAGGTGCTTGAGCACGTCCAGCACGCGATCGAGACCGACGTAGTCCGCGCGCGAGGTGGTCATGCCGTCGGCCGGCAGCCAGTTGAGAACGATCGCGAACAGCAGTACCAGGAGCTGCCCAAGCCAGAATGTGGGGATGGAGTAGCCGAAGAGCGAGACCGCGCTGGCCCAGCTATCGATGGCCGAGTTGCGGTGACGAGCCGCCACGATGCCGAGGGCGGTGCCAAGCACCGATGCCAGGGCCAGGGCGGTCATCGTCAACATCATCGTGGCGGGAATGCGCTCCGCGATGACGCTGAACACCGGCTGGCGGAAGTAGATCGATCGCCCGAAGTCGCCGCGGGCGGCCCGACTCAGGTAGATGGCGAGCTGCTCGGGCCACGACTTGTCCAGGCTGTACTCTTCGCGGACCTGGCGCAGGAACTCGGGTGTCGGGGCGTCCCCGGCCAGCATGACCGCCGGGTCGCCGGGCGCCATGCGGATCAGCACGAACGTGATGACGACGATCGTGAAGAGCAGCGGGACCGCGAAGGCGAGCCTTCGGACACAGAAGATCCAGAAATTGCCGTGCACGGCACACCTCGGCCAGCAGCTCGTCAGTGCATGCTCTGGGCAACCGGCATCACCCGGCCTCGCGCTGCCACTCTACGCGGCTGCCCGGCGGCCTGTCAATCGTTAGGAGCGGGCCGGGTCTTGATTGCGCGCTGGCTCGCGCGTACAGTGTGACGGACCGTCGCCGTGACGGTGCGGCGAGGCGGTCGTGGAAGTGGGTGCAGCTATGGTCGCGGGCGGTTCGGATCACAAGGAGACGGTCCGGTCGGAGTTCACGCGCGCGGCTGCCGCGTTCGCCGCGAGCGCGAACATCGCCGATCCGGCAGGCGTCGCGCGGCTCATAGAAGCGGTCAAACCCGGTGCGGACGCTCGGGTGCTGGAGGTGGCGTGCGGGCCGGGCTACGTGGCGGTCGGCTTCGCGACGGCGTGCCGCGAAGTTGTCGCCCTCGATCTGACGCCCGCGCTGCTCGAGATCGGCGAGGCGCGCCGCCGAGAGCGCGGCCTGGACAACCTGCGCTTTCAG
>JADZDV010000342.1 GCA_020850915.1 Chloroflexota bacterium
CACGACGTCATCCAGGAGGCGATGGGCTGGAGCCAGTCGCACCTCTACATGTTCGACGCGGACGGCGAGGAGTATGGCGAGCCGGATCCCGACCAGTTCGGCCTACCGGTCCGGAGCGCTAGAGGCACCGCGCTGCGCCGGATGGCGCCCGAGCCTGGCGACCGCTTCACGTACGAGTACGACTTCGGTGATGACTGGCGGCATCGGATCGTGGTGGAGAAGGTGCTGCCACCAGAGCGCGGCGTGGTCTACCCGCGGTGTCTGGCGGGCAGGCGCGCCTGCCCGCCAGAGGACTGTGGCGGGATCTGGGGCTACGAGGAGTTCCTGGAGGCGATCAGAGACCCCGACCACGAGGAGCACGAAGCGATGCTCGAGTGGGTTGGTGGCGCCTTTGATCCCGAGGCGTTCGACCTCAAGACGGTCAACGAAACGCTCGCCAACCTCGGACCCAGTCCCTGGGATTGACCGTCGGAGTCTCCGCGCGCTAGTGTCGCCGGCGTCTCATGAAGGCTGTCACGAACGTGGCAGCCCGAGGGCGCGAGTTGTCGTAGGCTGGGCGAGAGGCCTGCGATGACGACAACCGCGACGAGGATTTCCACCCCGACGAAGCCGCTCCTACGAGGCTGGTCGCACGCGGCAGCCGGCCTTGCCGCCGTCGTCCTGACGGTGGCGCTCTGCCTGCGCAGCGCCGACGACCCGCCGCGCCTGGTCTCGCTGGCCGTGTACGGGTTGACCCTGATTAACCTTTTCGCCGTCAGCGCGATCTATCACCTCGGCTCGTGGCAGGCCAGGTGGCGAACGTTTGTGCGCGCAATGGACCACGCCAACATCTTCGTGGTGATCGCCGGCACGTACACGCCCATCTGCGTCAACGTGCTCTCCGGCCGCTTGCGGATCGGCATCCTGCTGCTCATCTGGACGCTGGCCGTCGTCGGCGTGGCCCTGAGCGTCGCGACCCTCTCTCGACCGCGCTGGCTCACGACCGGCCTGTACGCCGCGATGGGCTGGGGCGCGGCCGTGCCGGCGATCAGCCTCCAGGGTGTGCTCCCAGGGGAAGTGACGGGGCTCATCGCCCTGGGCGGACTGATCTACTCCCTGGGCGCTGTCGTCTATGCCCGCCGCTGGCCGGACCCATTCCCGCGCGTCTTCGGGTTCCACGAGATCTTCCACCTGTTCGTGATCGCCGCTAGCGGGGTGTTCTTCGCCATCATCTGGACCTGGGTCGTGCCGTTTCCTCGGATCTGAACGACTGCCCGCCCACGCCGGCCGAGCCCCGCTCGGCCAGAGCGATCGCCTCGAGCAGGGCGCGGGCTTTCAGCAGCAGCTCGTCGAATTCCGCTTCGGGGTCGGACTGCACGACGACCGCCCCGCCTGTCCCGATGCTCGTCGCATCCGGCGTGCTGACGATCGTCCGGATGACGATGCTCAGGTCGGCTGTACCGTTCAGTGCCAGGTAGCCGAGTGCGCCTGAGTAGAGTCCGCGCGCGCGACCCTCCAGCTCGTCGATGATCCGCATGGTGCGGAGCTTGGGAGCGCCGGTCATCGAGCCGCCGGGAAAGGCCGCGCGGATCAGGTCCAGCGGGCCGAGGTCCGCGCGCAAGCGACCGCGGACCGTCGAGACGAGCTGGTGGACTGTCGCGTAGCTCTCCACATCCATCAGCTTCGGCACCGAGACGCTCCCCACCTCGCACACGGAGCCGAGATCGTTCCGCAGCAGATCCACGATCATCAGGTTCTCGGCGCGCTCCTTCGAGCTGCTCCGAAGCGCCTCCGCCAGGCTGGCGTCCTCGCGGGGCGACGCGCCCCGGCGCGAGGTGCCTTTGATCGGCTTTGCCTCCACTCGGCGACCGCGCTCCAGCCGGAGAAAGCGCTCCGGCGAGGAGCTCAGCACGGCCACCTCGCCGAAGCGCAGGTAGGCAGCGTACGGCGCGGGGTTGATCCGCCGCAGGGCGCGGTAGACGGTCAGCGGGTCCGAGAGCGGCGGGCCGACGATCTGGTCCGTCAGACAGATCTCGTAGCTCTCGCCGTCGAGGAGGTACGCCCGACACGCCTCCACGTCGCGCAGGTACCGGTCGCGCGGGCGGGCCAGGACGAAGCGCGACGCGCCAGCATCGTCCGCGGTGCTCACTCCGGGTAGCGAAGGCAGCTCCGGAAGATCGCGAAGCTGCCGCTCCATCGCCTCAAGCCACCGGTCGGCGGCTGCCGCTCCGCCGTCCGCTACCACGGCAACCAGGTGAGTCGAGCGCGTCTCGCGATCGACGGCCAGAAAGCGGTCCGCAAAGATGAACAGGCCGTCCGGCGTCGGGGCGTGGTGGAGCAGCTCACCGCCGCACTCGGCCTTCAGTTCGTAGCCGAAGCAGCCGACGAACCCGCCGTCGAAGTCGAACGGCAGATCCCACCCGGTCGTACGCAGCCGCCGGAGCTCGCGAGCGAGATAGTCGAAGAGCGCCTCCTCTCTCCGCTCCACCACGCCGCCTCGGAAGACAGAAAGGCTCCGCGAAGCCGCGCGGTACTCGATCGCCGCGCTCATCGGACCCCCGGCAGCGCCCATGAACGAGAACCGCGAGAGCGGGTGCTCCGAGTGGCTGCTGTCGAGCCAGAAGGCGTACGGCTCCGCGCCGAACAACCCGACGAAGGCCCGCTCCGGATCGACCACCGTCTCCAGCCGCCGCGTCCGAAGGCGGACCGCCGAGGCCTCAGACCGGACCGTTGACAACTGGGATGGTACGACCGAACGCCGCGACGCCAGGCTCCCGTCGACCTCATCCGCCTCGGTGCTGCGCAGACGCCCCTCAGCGAAACGACGGCTGATGGCCAGGAACCGCTGGAGCAGGTCGCGGCCGTGGGCGGTGCAGATGGACTCCGGGTGGAACTGGACGCCCCAGAGCGGGCGGCTCCGATGGCGTAAGCCCATCATCACGCCATCCTCCGTCCAGGCTGTCCGCTGGAGGCTTGGAGGCAGCGGCTCGCGCACGGCGAGGGAGTGGTAGCGCACCACGGGAAAGCCCTGCGGCAGGCCCGCGAACAGTTCGGAACCGTCGTGGTAGAGCGGGCTCAGGCGGCCGTGCATGGGCTCCGGAGCGCGGTCGACCCGCGCCCCAAAGACGTGCCCGAGCGCCTGGTGGCCAAGGCACACGCCCAGGATCGGCACCTCGGCGTCGAGCAGGACCTCGCCGCAGATCCCGAGATCGGAGGCCCGCTTCGGGCTGCCGGGGCCAGGCGAGAGGACGATGCTGTCGAAGTCCAGCCTGCGCAGCTCGGACCAGCGGGCCCGATCGTTCCGCACGACCGTCGGCGCTTCACCGTCGATCTCGGCGATGAGCTGGTAGAGGTTGAAGGTGAACGAGTCGTAGTTGTCGACAAGCAGTGTGCGCATAGCGGTAGCTCAGCCTATTTTTCCACCGGCGGCCTGCCGCCTGGTACGCTAGATCACAGGTGGTCATGCTACGCCGCGGACGGCGCGGCGACCACCCGTGCCGAGCCTGCTGCGCCCTGAAGCCAGCGGGACGGGGGATCCACAGCAGCGGAGAACGGCGCGCCACGGCGGCGGCCGGCCGGACCGCGGCGGGTGAATCACGCAACGCGCGCGTGTAGGGCTGTCGATGCTTCCGGCCCGAACCCTGAGCTAACCCCGTAGGCCCGTCTGGAAGCCTGATGAACGCGCCCTCACCGGGCGATGGGGCCACGCGGCCCCCCATCCGGAGATGCTCTGTGCCTGCTCTTTCGATCCTGCCCCGCCTGCGCCAGCTTGGCAGCACCCTGATCGGCAATCCGACGCCAAGTTACACCTCACGAGAAGTTCGACGGTATCTGCGTCCCGGCGCCAACGCCCCGCTCGATCCCTCACGCCAGCAGGCGGCGCTCGACGTCGCGGCCGTGCCTGGGCGGTGGATGCACCGCCTCGACGAGGAGTCGGCCTGGCAGTTGGGCCTGCTGGCCCACCGGCTGCCCACGGTCGTCGCCCTGTTCGCGTCCGGCACGTCGCTGGAGGAGATCGGCCGCCGCGCCGGCGGCTGGAGCGCCTGGAGCGCCAACCACGCCCTCGAGACCGCCTGCGCCTGCATCGCGGCATCGCTCAACAACTGAGGCCACCACGAGAGACGCGTCTCTGCTCCCACGGACGTAGGGGAGAGCAGGGAGGCCGCGAGCGCGGTGTACGAGCAACCCTGCCCTCGGGTCAACCTCCTGACCGCTGTCTGGAGCCTCCTGAACCAGAGCCAAAGTGGGGTCCACATGGTGGTGCGAGCAGTGTCCGCGGGTTTCACCGTAGCTCTGGTCTAGTCCGCTGCCCCGACCTCCTGACCCGCCAGTGGTACGAGCCCTGTGTCCGCGGGTTCTACTGTAGCTTTGGGCACGACCAGGCGTCGCGGGAGAAGGACGTGGAGTTCGGGCCGTCAGACCTCTGCCGGAGCCGGACGCACGCTGGGCGGCTCGAGGTGCTCCTTGACCCTCGCGAAGACGCGGCCGAGGTCCTCGACGTCCGCGGGAGCAAGC
>JADZDV010000343.1 GCA_020850915.1 Chloroflexota bacterium
CCCAGACGTTCATCCAGAGCGTCATTCTGGGCGCGCCCGGACTCCAGAGAACTAGACGTTCGTCTTCGATGCGTCGGTAGCAAGGGAACGGCAGCTCGAGGGCCCATTCAGTGGTCAGACGTTGCCAGCCGTTCACTTGCGGGAATGGGGGCTGAGCCACTTTCGGCCTCCTTTCCCGCGCCGTTCGGACGACGCGAAATCTTCATGATCCGTTTAAGGTCCGATGGTACAATACGTGCTAGAAGCTGAATCTGAGAACTCGCCGGGGAGGCGCAACCAGCCTGCTCCCCGCTCGTTTTGTTTGGCGGTGGAGGTCACCATGACCCTGGGACAGGCAGTCGTAGCTGAAGCAGCGATCAGTCGGGAGGATCTCGCTGCCGACGCGCTGTTCGAGGAGATCTTCGAGCAGTACCAGGATCGCATCTACAACTGCGTCTACCGCCTCGTTGGCAACAGCGAAGAAGCCTACGACCTGACGCAGGAGACGTTCGTGCGGGCCTACGCGGCGCTGCCGAAAATCTCCCGCGACCTGAAGGTCGGTCCGTGGCTCTATCGGATCGCGACCAATCTCTGTATGGACCAGCTTCGTCGACGCAAGCTCATCCGCTGGGAGCCGCTTGACAATCTGCTCTCGATGTTCCACCCCAAGCAGGTGGCTCGGGACAACCCGGAGCGTGAAGTGATGCGCCAGGAGTCCCGCGAGGTCGTGCACGAGGTGCTCGACAAGCTGCCGCCCAAGTATCGCACCTGCCTCGTGCTCCGCGAGTACCAGGACATGTCCTGCGAGGAGATCGCCCAGGTCATGGGCACGACGCGGTCCGCGGTGAAGTCGCTGCTGTTCCGGGCCCGCGAGGAGTTCCGGTCAGTCTACGAGAAGGCGCACGGTAACCATCCGATATGACCTGCTCTCGCGAGAGGCTCTCGCACTACCACGACGACGAGCTGTCGGCGGAGGAGAGTGCGGAGGTTCGCGCGCACATCCTGGAATGTCAGACCTGCTCGGCTGAGCTCGAGTTCTACCGCTGGGTCCGCCAGCAGATCCGCCAGTCCGCGGAACGGCGGGCCCCCAACACGCTCCGACGCGACGTGTTCCAGCGGGTGGATGCTACCCGAAGGGAGCGTGCGCGCTGGGGTGGGCTCGGCGCATTCGGCCCCGCTGTACCGATGGCTGTCGCTGCCATGCTGGTCGCCGACTGGTGGGGGTCTGGAAGCTTCTGCCGGCCGGGTCCGCGCCGGTGATGACCGCCGCCTATACCGTCCAGGAGCTTCCCGAGGAGCCGGACGGCCTGCGCATCCAGCTCGTATTCGATCGGCCCATCGAGTCCAGCTCGCTGCCTGGCGCCGTGAGCTTCAGCCCGCCAGTCGAGTTCAGCCAGCGGGTGGTTGGGAACAAGGTCGAGCTGATCCCCCGCGACGACGTCCTGCCTGGCCAGGCCTATCGCATCGTCATTACGAATGTGCGCGATCAGCTTGGCAACGTCCAGGCGGAGCCGGTCGTTTTCACCTTGACTGCCGGCGCCACCGCCACCCTCGAACAGGAGCCGGTCTCGCCGGACGGCACGATCGAGGAGGTCGCCAGCGACCTGCCCAGCGGGAGCAGTATTCGCGGCTTTGGCGCAACCGGCAGCGGCGGTCAGACTCTGGCGCCCGCCCAGTCTGGAAGCCTGCCTGTTGGCGCGCCTGGCTCGACCCAGCTCGTCACGGCGCCTGGAGTTACCAGCGTGGTCGGGAAGCTCGTCGGACGCCTCTTCACTCTCCAGGACTCGCTGCGCGACCGTCTCGGTCCGGCCAATGGACCGGAGCGCCTGGTGCAGCTCAACGAGCAGTCGTTCCAGAGCGGGCTGATGCTCTACCGCGGCGATCTGGATCAGATCGTCGTCCTGACGCGCAGCACAGGTCGCTGGCGGACCTACCCCAACACCTGGCGGCCCGGTGAAGTACTGCCCTCGTCCGGCACGCGGCCGGCCGGGACCCTGGACCCGATGCGGTCGTTCGGCAAGCTGTGGCGAGAGCAGCCGCCTGTCAAGAACGAGCTGGGCTGGCCGGTCTATGAGGAGCGCTCGGCCGTCGGAGACCTCCAGTTGTTCGATCGCGGCACGGTGGTCCGAAGCGCGTACGGTCTGTTCTACGTACTGTACGCTGACGGTAGCTGGCGCACGTTCGCCGATCCGTCTCGCCCGTAGGCTCAATTCTTTCCGTCCGTCGCCAATTCTGTCCTCTCCAGTGGGTGCAGCCGAACCAGCCGCGCTGCGGCCCGGCACGGCACTGCCCGCCGCTGCCGATCGGAAGCTCGTTGCTCGGCGCCAGTTGGGCAAGCCTGGACTGGACCGGCAGAGCTGATGCCGTGGGGGGGTGCGCTCGACTAGAATCTTCCAGATCTGGCCTGGGAGCCGAGGTGGTGGAGGATGCTGGCCGCGTGATCGACGAACGCTTCCGCTCGCTGCCGAGCGTGGATCGCCTGCTGCGAGCGCCCCGCGTCGCGGCGCTGGTCGAGCAGCACTCGCGCGCCCTGGTGGTCGAGGAGCTTCGCGCCCTCCTGGACGACGCGCGCGCCGGCCTGAAGGACGGGGGGGAGGCCCCCTCGGCGGACGCCGTGGTGGCTGCGCTGGAGCGGCGTCTGCCGTCCTCGACCCAGACCACGCTCCGGCGCGCGATCAACGCGACCGGGGTCGTGATCCATACGAACCTGGGCCGGGCGCCGTTGAGCGAGGCCGCGATGGCGGCCATGCTGGAGGTCGCGCGAGATTACTCCAACCTCGAGTACGACCTCGACGCTGGCGCGCGGGGCTCGCGCCATGAGCACGCCGACGCCCTGCTGCGCCGCCTCACCGGCGCCGAATCGTCCCTGGTGGTCAACAACAACGCCGCGGCGATCCTGCTGGCGCTCATCACGTTCGCCCAGGGCCGCGAGGTGGTGATCGGCCGCGGCGAGCTGGTGGAGATTGGTGGCGGTTTCCGCATCCCGGACGTGCTGCGCCAGAGTGGCGCGCGGCTGGTCGAGGTTGGCACGACCAACCGGACTTACGCCGCGGACTACGCCGCCGCGGTTGGGCCCGAGGCGAGCATGCTGCTTCGCGTGCACCCCTCCAACTTCCAGGTGGTCGGTTTCGTCCATCGCCCGACAATGGGCCAACTGGCGAAGACAGCCCACGAGCGCGGCGTGCTGCTGGTGGACGACCTCGGCAGCGGCTCCCTGCTCGACACCTCCCGGTACGGGCTGGCCCGTGAGCCGATGGTCCAGGAGTCGATCGCGGATGGGGCCGACCTGGTCTGTTTCAGCGGCGACAAGCTGCTCGGCGGGCCGCAGTGCGGCATCCTGCTGGGACGAGCGGAGCTGATCGGCAAGCTGAAGCGGCACCCGCTCACCCGGGCGATCAGACCGGACAAGCTGACGCTCGCCGCGCTGGGCGCCACGCTGGGCCACTACCTCCGCGGTGAGGCGACGCGCACCGTGCCCGTCTGGCGGATGATCGCCGCTCAGCCAGCGGAGATCGAGCTGCGCGCCCTGGCACTGCGCGACGAGCTGGCGGACGTGAAGCTCGAGACGACGCTGCTCGACGGTCGCTCGGCGATCGGCGGCGGCTCGCTGCCGGGCGAGACACTGCCAACCCGCCTGCTGGGGCTTCGCGGAGATGAATCGCCGGACCGTCTGGCGGCGCGTCTGCGAGCCGCGGGGCCGGCGGTCGTGGCGCGCGTGGAGCGGGACTGGCTCGTGCTCGACCTCCGCACCGTCCTCCCCGAGCAGGATGGGACGCTGGCGGGCGTCCTGCGAGCGGCCCTCGGCGCCGATAGGGCGACGACCTGATGCGAGTCGTCGGCACGGCGGGACACGTCGATCACGGCAAGTCCACCCTCATCCGCGCTCTGACCGGCATCGATCCGGATCGGCTCCAGGAGGAGAAGGACCGGGGCATGACGATCGACCTTGGCTTCGCCTGGCTGAAGCTGCCGAACGGCCAGGAGATCAGCATCGTGGACGTGCCGGGCCACGAGCGGTTCATCCACAACATGCTGGCCGGCGTCGGTGGGATCGACGCGGCGCTGTTGGTGGTCGCGGCAGACGAGAGCATTATGCCGCAGACGCGCGAGCACCTGGCCATCCTGGACCTGCTGGGCGTCGAGAACGGCGTGGTGGCGCTGACGAAGCGGGACCTGGTCGACGAAGAGTGGCTCGATCTGGTCAAGACGGAGGTTGAGGAGACGCTCGCCGAGACGAGCCTGCGCGGCGCTCCGCTGGTAGCCGTCTCCTCGACAACGGGCGAGGGGCTGGATGAGCTGCGCCGGACGATCCAGGATCTGCTGACGCGCGAGCGAACGCGGCGGGTGACCGGAAAACCGCGCCTACCGGTCGACCGAGTGTTCACCATCGCCGGCTTCGGCACGGTCGTCACCGGGACGCTGCTGGACGGGCAGCTCGACGTCGGTCAAGAAGTAGAGCTGCAGCCGAGCGGTCGCCGCACGCGTATTCGGGGCTTGCAGTCGCACAAGAAGAAGGTCCAATCTGTCCCGGCTGGCACGCGAGTGGCAGTCAACCTGGCAGGGCTCTCGAAGGAGCAGATCGAGCGGGGCGACGTGCTCACCTCGCCGGGCTGGCTTCGACCGACGCGCCTGCTGGACGCGCGACTGCGGGTGATCACGGACGCGCCGCGACCGCTCGTCCAGAATACCCTGGTGACCTTCCACACTGGCGCGGCCGAGGCGCTGGCCAAGGTCAACATCCTGGACGTGCCGGAGATCGCGCCCGGCGACGAGGCCTGGGTCCAGTTGAGGCTCCAGTCCGAGCTCGCCGTGAGCAAGGGCGACCAGTTCATCCTACGGCTGCCCTCGCCCAGCGCAACGGTCGGTGGCGGCGCGATTGTGGAGCCCCACCCGCGGCGGCATCGACGCTTCCAGGAGAGAGTCATCAACCAGCTTGCCGTGCTGGAGCAGGGCTCGCCTGAGGAGATCCTGCTGGAGCAGTTGGCGCTCCGCGAGCCGAGCGACCTCGAGAGCCTGACCCGCCGCTCCGGCCTGGCGCCTGACGAAGCGAAGGCGACCGTCTCCAGGATGATCGAACAGGGGGAGATCGTCGCGCTCGACAACCAGAAGGGCAACCCGGTCAACGCGACACCGCTCATCTCGAAGACCGGCTGGACCCGGCTCGTCGGCCAGGTGGCACGTACGCTCGAGCAGTTCCACCGCGCCCAGCCTCTGCGCCGGGGCATGCCGAAGGAAGAGGTGCGGACGCGACTCGGGATCGACGCGCGCCTCTTTCCACGCGTCCTCCAGCGGCTCCTGGCAGAGCGGGCTGTGGCTGAAGTGGGACCGCTGCTCAAGCTGCCCCCGCACGAGGTCGTCCTGAACGACGCGCAGCGGCAACAGGTCGAGGAGCTCATGGCGTGGCTGACTGAAGCCGGTGCGTCGCCGCCTTCCCGCGATGAGTTCGAGCACGAGCTGGGTCTGGCGCCCGAGGTCACCCAGGTCTTGCTGGACGAAGGACGGCTGATTGAGGTCTCGCCGGATCTGCTCTATCCGCCCCATGTTCGTCAGCAGATGGTGGACGCGGTCGTGGCTCAGATCAAGGAGCAGGGCTCGATCACCGTGGCCGGCGCGCGTGACCTGTTCGACACGAGCCGCAAGTACGCGCTCGCCCTGATGGCCCATCTCGACGAGCGGCGCATCACTCGCCGCGTCGGGGACGAGCGGGTTCTGGCGTGATGCCCGCGGGTACTCGACATCACGGTGAGACCACGCTCTTCCTGGCGCGACACGGCGAAACCCGCTGGAACGTGGAGCGGCGCTGGCAGGGACACCACGACTCGCCATTGACCGAACGAGGCGTCGAGCAGGGTCGGCGCCTGGCAGAGCGGCTCAGCGGCGAGCCGCTGGCCGCCGTCTACACGTCCGATCTCGGGCGAGCTCGAGGCACCGCGGAGCTGGTAGCCGCGGCGCACGGCCTGTCCGTCGTGAAGGACACCGACCTACGGGAGATCGACACCGGCGAATGGACCGGGCGGCCTCGCGATGAGATCGTCGAGCGACCGGACTGGAACGCGATGCTGACGACCTACCGCCAGCGGCCGTGGGAGTTCGTCATGCCTGGAGGCGAGACGGTCCACGACGTCATGGCCCGCGCCCGGTCGTTCGTCGAGCGGGTCGGGCCACGCCACCTCGGGCAGCGCATCGCGGTGATCACCCATCACGTCGTCGTGGAGGTCTTGCTGGTCACGGCGCTCGGCCTGACCGCCCGCGATCTCTGGCTGCCTCACCAGGGCGGCAACTGCTACGTCAGCGAGCTGGCGTGGTCGGACGGATCGCTATCTCCCCGCGCCGTCCACGACGGCGCCCACCTCGAGGACGTCGGCAGTCTCCCCGGCTCGCGACAGCTCGGAACGTAAACCGGTCCTCCGCCTCGTGCGAGCACCGTGGCGGGTCCGGTCCGCGCGACGCCGGCTGTGACGCGACTGTGTGCCGACCAGCCGCGGATGGTTGGGGAACGCGCGGTATGCTGGCCCACGGCCCCGCGCGCGATTCCCCCCGGAGCTCTGCTAGACGATGAATCTTGCTGGTCGCGGCTTGCTGGAGTGGCTTCGCCTGCTAGCTCGGAGCGCGTACCTGCTCGCGATCGGCGCGGCGCTGTCAGCGGTCGTCTCTCTCGGCGCCCTCGCCGGCTGGCTGACCGCGCGCTGGGACCACGCCGAGCAGGCCGCCGCGCAGACGTTCGACAGCCTCGTCTCGACTGCCTGGCAGCTCCCTTCTGCTGAGGATCGGGCCATCGCAGCGGACCAGCTTGCCGATGTCGCGGATAGCGTGGGGCCCGCGTTGAGCGCCGTGGCTGACGCTGAGCCTGCGCAGAGCACTCAGGTCGACACCGCACCCGCGCCTCTGCCTGTGGACACCGATGCGAGCGCGATCGGCGCCTCCGAGGGGTCCAGAGCGGCTGGCAATCTGGCCGCGCCGACCGGCAGCACCGGCGCTGTGGCGGCGAGCTCGACAGTCGAGGCTGCCGGCCCTGATCTCCAGGCGATGGCGTCCCTGCGTGCTCAGGTCTCCGACCCGCGAGATGTGCCGAGTTTCGTCCTGGCGGCCGTCGTGACACCATCGGACCTCGCGACCACGATGCCGCCTGCCCCGGCGATCGCTTCGGTGACCCATGTCGTGCTTCCCGGCGAGACCCTGTCGGACATCGCGGTCTGGTACCAGGTCGACCAGGACGCCATCGCCGAGGCAAACCAGCTTGCCGACGCCTCGCTCATCGTGCCGGGCCAGCAGCGTGTCGTGCCGGGCGGTCGGCAGACCGCGCCGCGGCCCGCGGCGACGGCAGTGTCGAAGCCGACGGCAGCGCCGAAGCCGACGGCCCGCCCGGTCATCGTCGCCGCGCACCCGCCCCCGATGGCCGCTCCGCCGACCGCTGCGCCCACCCGCCAGGCGCCACCCGCGCCGACCCCGACCCGCGCGCTGGTGGCGTCGCGGGCACAGGCTGCCTCGCTGGTGGCGCCGCGCGGACTGTCGATCGGCCCGCTCATCTGGCCGGTGACCGGCTCGATCACCCAGCGCTACGGAGAGAACGGTCACCCTGGCGTGGACGTCGGGGCGAGCACCGGCACGCCTATCAGAGCCGCGGCGTCCGGCACAGTCATCGTGGCCGCCAAGCTGCCGTACGGCTACGGCTGGCGAATCATCCTCGACCACGGGAACGGCATCACGACCCTGTACGCCCACATGTCGGCGTTCAACGTGAACCAGGGCGACCGCGTCACGAGAGGCCAGACCCTGGGAGCCGTCGGCGCCACCGGCCTCGCCACCGGCCCGCACCTCCACTTCGAAGTAGCCTCCGGAGGCAAGACGATGGACCCGGGGGCGTATCTGCCATAGACCGGCAGGAGGACAGGCGCACGAAGAAGCGAAGCTCCCGTCCTGGCAAGCGCCGCTCCAGCAGCACAGCGCGATCACAGCAGCCGGCCCGGGTGCCTCAGCCAGGCCCGGTTTTCTGACTCTGTCCGGTTATCGGGGAATACCAGCGTTGCTGTGGCAGAGGCAAAGAGCGGTTGGTTACAAAGACTGGGGTCTTCACAGAACCCGGGGTGGTTGGCTTGGGCGTGTGACGCTGCGCTCAGGTGGCGGATCGAAAGCCGGGCAGCCCATCCAGGCTCCTGGTCGCGCGAATGAGAGCCGATCTCCGCCCATTTGGGCTAGACTCGTAACTGACGCCACAACCGTTTGCCGGGTGAGCCGCTCTACCCGGAGATTGACGAGTTTGCCGTCGCGAGGCTCGCGGTCCCTACACAGGTGTTGACGGTCCGCGCCCTCTCCGCTAGACTTGGCACGCCCAAGGCTGGTTAGAGCGCAATGCAAGCGGTGCTGGGAGAGAGTCTCATGCCAGAACGCAAAGACAAGTGTAAGCCCGGGAAGGTGCCTAGCGTCGTCCGCGTGGGCGACACCAAGCAGCCGGACCGTATTCCCCATGATGTACACAAGTACATTCTCGAGCTGCCTTCGACCGTGGTAGTGATCCATCAAGGTCAGCCACCGAAGCCCGGGCAATCGGCGTTCTAGGCGCGTAGCTCCTTAGCTCGCAGGAAACGACTGTGGCCGTCGGTGATGACGGCCACGTCTATTTGCCCCCCAGTGCCAATCCACCCGCTCGGGCTTGCGAGTATGCCGTCCGAGAATCGCTGCATCGTCATGGTGGCCTCTACAAGAAACCGGCTGAAGTCCACGGCGTCCTGCATTTCCATGTTGAAAAAGTCGATTCTCGCCTGCAGGAGTTGCAGCGCGGCTGCAGCTTCATCCGCCAACAGATTGCGGTTGAATCTGATGTCACAGCCCATCACGAGCCTCCAGCAGGTCTCGACCTGACCAAGCCATGTTGGTCCGGGAAGATCCGGCGTGTGGGCGACTTCATTCGTTGGCGCGGAACCGTCACCTCGGACGGCCACCTGGTGTAGCGGACCCGGTCGCGAACGGCGAAGACGGGGTGTGGTGGGCGCTGATGGCTCTTCTGAGGGGGATGGCTCAGGAAGGCTGGTTCTCCGCTGCGTCATCCGTCCTGACTTCGGGATGGCAGGTTGCTTCGCGGGTCGCTGACCGGTAACCGGGCTGGGCGGTGGGTCACCAGCCAACCTCAACCGCCGTTCTCGCGCAAGCAGGTTCTACGGAAGCGCTAGCAACGCAACGTCGAAGGCGAGGCGGGGATTGGCGTTCTGCTCCAGGTCGGTCTGGAGCTGGGCGATGGCGCGGGCGCCGCTGCGCAGGCCGTTCGGGCCGAGCCGCTGGGCGGCGCGCTCGAGGGCTGGCAGGCGGTCAGCGTTCGCCAGGTGGCGATCCAGGCCCCGGCCGGCGAGGATGGCGTCGCGCCACCAGCCGGACCAGAGGCGCAGCTCGGCGCGCACCTCGGCGGACTTCACCGTCCAGCCTTCGGCCAGCGCGCGGGCAATGCTCAGCCGCTCCAGACGGCTGCCGAACGCCGCGCGCTCGGCCCGCTCGATCGCGGCCTCTCGCGCCGCGAGGTGGGACGGGTTAGACGCCGCCTCGATCGCCCAGCCCGGCCGGCCTTCGGAGAGCGCCGCCAGCATGGCGGCGCGGTCCGCTCCCACGCCACGTCGCTCCATCAGCGCAGCGGCGATCTCGCCACGCGGCACGGGGCGGAGGCGGATGCACTGACAGCGAGAGACGGTCGTCGGAAGCAGGGCGCTCGCGTCTTCGACGGTCAGGATGAACATCGAGCGCGGGGGCGGCTCTTCCAGCGTTCGGAGGAGGAGGTTCTCCGCTTCGGGGCCCAGACGGTCCGCGTCAGCGATGATGCCCACCCGGAACGGCGCCTCCGTCGGGCGGCGGGACATCTCGTTGCGCAGCGCCGCGACGTCGTCACGAGAGATCCGCTGACGGCCCTCACGAAGCTGAACGACCTGCAGGTCTGAGAAGGCGTCCTTCAGCATCAGATGGCAGCATCGACAGGTGCCGCAGGGGGGGTTCGGACTGGTGCAAGATAGCCTGGCCGCCAGACGCAGGGCGAGCGACCGCTTGCCGAGACTCTGGCGACCGGAAAGGAGCAAGGCGTGCCGGAGCGACCCGTTCTGGACGGCGTGCTCCAGCCGACCGATGATCTCAGCGTGGCCGATCAGGTCCCAGGGCATCGACGAAGGACGACCCGGGTCACATCCCGGTCAGGGGTGGCGGCTGGATGCGCAGGTCGTTCACCACAACGCGCACGCCGGGCACTGTGGCGGCCACCTCTTCGGCAACGTCCCGGTCCTCCTCGGTGATGACCTCGCCGGTCAGGACGACCTCGCCTCGCTCGGAGGTCACCCGCAACCCGTGGACCCAGATCCCCGCGTTGTTGACGAGGGTCGCCTCGACCTTGCTGGCAAGGGCGAGGTTCTGAAGCCGTGCGTTGCCGGCGGGCGTTTGCGCGAAGTCCGGTCGCCGCTGAGTGCTCGCCAGGAACTCGACCGCCTGGCTGACGTCCCACTTGCCGGTGTTCAGGACGAAGTCGTAGTGATGGGGCTGCATCATGTTCACGTTGAAGAGGTAGCGCAGGTAGCCTGACGTCTCACGATCCTTCTGGCGCACCATCTCCGCGGCTGACTCGCGACTGGTGGGGCCCGGCTCGTCGAGCGACCCGGAGCGCATGACCCGGGCGATCCGCGCCTCCAGGGGCGCCACCGTCAGCACCTTCATCACGTGAGGGATGCCCTTGAGCAGCATGCTGGCCCCCACCCCGACAATGACGCAGTTGTCGTCGAGGGTGTAGCCGTAGACGGCGCTGCGGAGCATCATGCTGTGTCGGCGGCGCTCTTCGTTGAGCCGCTCCCAGAAGGTCGGCTGCTTCTCCTCCACTTCAGGCGCGGTTGGCTCCACCTCGCCACCCTGCGTGCGCATGACCTGGACGATGCTACGCTTATCCATGTACCGGTAGCCGAGGAGCTCCGCGAGCGCGCGACCGATCGCGTCGCCCTCGCTCCCAAGCGCCCGAGTGATCGTGACGACCGTCATCACCGACTCCTTCGGCTCCGTCAGCTCTGGGCCGATTTTAACACTCTCCCCGCCCCGGCACAGACCGGGAAGCTGGTGCGCTGTGCTAGAATCGCGACCTGGGCCAAGACCACGCATGAGGCATTAGCCCTGCCTGGAAAACGACGAGCCCGCGGCGCCCGGCGCGTCTCCAGCGCCACCGCCTTGCCGCGGGTGGCGCTACTCATATTCGCGGCGGTTGCGGTGGCGCTGTACGGCGCACCCCGGCTCGAGCCGCGCGGTCGCGTCCTGGATGCCAGCTCTGGCGAGCCGATCGGCGCCGCGACCGTCTCGGCCGGCGGCGTGTCAGTCTCGGCAGATCGCCAGGGAACCTTTCAACTCCCCCAGCTTCGTCTCTGGGAACCCGTTCGCGCGGAGGCTCTCGGCTACCAGGCAGTCTCGGCCCCGCCGTGGCCGCCGCGGGAGCTCGAGCTGCGGCTCGAGCCGCTGAGCGCGGACGTGCGGACGCTGGACGCCGAAAGCGGTCAGCCTCTGGCCAGCACGGTCGTCTCGACCGGTGGTCGCGTGGAGCAGGTCGGCCCGGGCTGGTTCCGCGTCACGCCGGCCCTGCCGGATACGCGGGTCTCCGTTGACAGTCCGGACCATGCCGGCGCGACCGTCTCGCTCGCCGGTGGCTCGGCGCTGGACGTGCGTCTTGCGCCCGACTACCTCGGGCAGGTCGTGGACGATCACACGGGGCGGCCGGTGAGGAACGCGGCCCTGGTCGTCAACGGCACAGTGGTCGAGACTGACGCCGAGAGTCGCTTTCGGCTGAGCGGTCCGCCACAGGGGCCGGTCGCCGTCATCGCGCCCGGCTATCGGCGGAAAGACGTCACACCGCTGGCCGCGAGCCTGCGCGTCGTCCGCCTGGAGCCTCGGGACATCCGCGGCCTCTACCTGACCTACTTCGCGGCCGGCGACGAGCAGCTCCGCTCGAACGTGCTCGAGCTCCTTCGGACCACCGAGGCGAACGCGCTCGTGATCGATGTCAAGGGCGACCGCGGGTTCTTGAGCTACCGCGGCTCGGTAGGGCTGGCGGACCGCATCGGCGCCAACGACCAGCCGACCATTCCAGACATCGAGCGTTTTCTGAGCGAGCTGCACCAGGCCGGCATTTACACCATCGCGCGGATCGTGACCTTCAAGGACGATCGCCTCGCGCGGGATGGACCAAGAGCAGGCGTGGACGTCGGGATCAAGGACGCCGCGACGGGCGGTCTCTGGGTGGATGGCGAAGGGCTCGGCTGGGTGGATCCCTTTCGAGAGGAAGCGTGGGCGTACAACCTCGCACTGGCGACCGAGGCGGTCCGGAAGGGGTTCGACGAGATCCAGTTTGACTACATCCGCTTCCCAACCGATCCGAGCGACGCCACCTCCGTCGGGGCCGCGCGTTACAGCCGGGAATACAACCAGGCGAACCGGGTGCAGGCGCTGGAGCAGGTCCTGAGGCAGGCGCGCGAGGCGCTGCACCCGCTGGGCGCGACGCTGGCGGTGGACACGTTCGGCTACTCCTGCTGGAGCGACGACGACCTCGGCATTGGCCAGTACCTGCCGGCCATCGCCAACCAGGTGGACGTCATCAGCCCGATGATCTATCCCTCGACGTTCGCGGCCGGTCTGCCCGGGTCGACGCCGTATCCCGACGTGGTGTCGCAGCCGTTCGAGGTCGTCCTCCAGAGCCTCCAGCAGGCGCACGCGCGCGTCGACGGTCGGCGCGCCGTGCTGAGGCCCTGGCTCCAGTATTTCGACGACTATTCCTGGGAGACGGGCAAGCAGTTCAACGCCCCGGAGATCCAGGCCCAGATCAGGGCTGCCGTCCAGGCTGGATCGCCGGGCTGGCTGCTCTGGGACCCGAGCAACCGCTACGCCCGGGGCGGGTTGTTGCCACGCGGAGGCGCGCGAACGCCATAATCTGACAGATCCCCCGCCAGGACGGCTCCGTGCTCGTCGATCCTGCCATCCTTTCGCGCGTGCTGAAGGCTGCCCTGGCCACGGGCGGCGACTTCGCCGAGGTGTTCGCAGAGGACCGCGTCTCCTTCGTGCTGGCGATCGAGGACCAGCGGCTGGAGCGGATGCAGCGCGGCCGCGATCGCGGAGCCGGCGTTCGCGTCGTGTCCGGCAACGTCACCGGCTTCGCCTACACCGAGCTGCTCGACGAAGACAGCCTGCTCGCCGCTGCTGGAGCAGCGCGGGACGTGGCGCGCACTGGGCGGCCGCTCCCGCCGGTCGACCTGACTCCGCGCCGGCGGCGACCGGTCGGGCGAGCGGAGCGGCCAGCCTCGAAGCGCACAGAACGGGAGCTGGCTGAGATCGCGCGGCGAGCCGACGTCGTGGCCTGGCAGGCCGGACCGTCGGTCCGCCAGGTGAGCGTCCGGTTCGGTTACGTCAATCAGACGGTGCAGGTTGCGAACAGTGAGGGGCTGCTGACAAGCGATGCGCGCGGTGAGCTGACCCTGAACGTCGAGGTGACGGCGGCGCGAGACGGCGAGCTGCGTGTTGGGCGGCGCGCCCGTGGTGGGCAGGCCGGTCTGGAGCTGCTGGACGCCCCGGACCCCGAGACGCTGGCCGGCGAGGCGGCCCAGGTGGCGATCCAGATGCTGGACGCCCGGTCCGCGCCGACTGGCCCGATGCCGGTGGTCATCAATCACGGCTGGGGCGGCGTGCTGTTCCATGAGGCGGTCGGCCACGGCCTGGAGGCCGACCACATCGTCACCAACGGCTCCGTCTATGCTGGCAAGCTCGGCACGGCGGTCGCGGCGCCGATCGTGACCCTGGTGGACGACGCCACCGTGCGCAACCACCGCGGCTCGTTCCGCTTCGACGACGAGGGGGAGCCTGGGCAGCGGACCGTACTGGTTGAGCGAGGCGTGCTCCAGGGGTATCTGACCGACCGAAAATCCGCCGACACGCTGCGGCTGCCACGCTCGGGAAACGGGCGTCGCCAATCGTTCCGCGACCTGCCCGTTCCGCGCATGACCAACCTGTACATCGCGAGTGGCAGCGGCAGTCCGGAAGACCTCATCGCGGACACGGCGCATGGGCTGTACGTCGGCAGCCTTGGTGGCGGGATGGTCGAGCCGGCCAGCGGCCAGTTCGTTTTCAGCGTGACCGAGGGCTACCTCATCGAGAACGGACGGCTTGGGGCGCCGGTGCGGGGCGCGACGATCAGCGGCGATGCCTTCCGCGTGCTGGCCGACATTGACGCCGTGGCGGGAGATTTCGAGATGGACCCCGGCCTCGGCAACTGCGGCAAGCTGGGCCAGTGGGTGCCGGTCGGCGTCGGCCAGCCGACGCTCCGGGTCAGGGAGATCCTGGTAGGCGGGACCGCGTGAGGTGGCGGTAGCAGGTGCGCCGATGAACAACTCCACGGCGCTTCTGGAGCTGGGGCGGCTGGCCGTCAGGCGCACCATGCAGGCCGGCGCGGAGCAGGCCGAGGCGTTCCTCCAGGCACGACAGATGACGAGGATCGAGCTGCGCAACGGGCAGGTCCAGGCGATCGTCGTGGCGGCCAGTCGCGGCCTCGGCCTCATGGCGTTGATCGGCGGCGCGCGCGGCTACGTCTACTCACCGGACCTTCGTCCGCGCTCCATCGCGGAGCTGGCCCGTCAGGCGGTGGCGATGGCGCGGGAAGTCGCGCCGGACTCGGCCCGCGCCCTACCGGAGAACGGCGCCCCGCCGAACGCGGAGCTGGGCATCTTCGACCCGCGGCTGGAGTCCGTCGAGCGGGAGCTCAAGATCGACCTGCTGCGCCGCGCCGAAGAGGCCGCGCGGGCCTCCGACCCGCGCGTCCAGGACGTCGAGCTGGCCCGTTACTCCGACACCTGGGGCGACGTGGCGCTGGCGCGGTCGGACGGCTTCACCGGCAGCTACCCCGCCAGCTCCGCCTACCTGCAGCTCACCGTGATCGGTCGCGAGGGGGGCCAGTCGCTCCGCGGCTACGGCTTCGAACGGGCCCCCGGGTTCGAGGGTCTGTCGAGCGACGCCGTTGGCGAGCAGGCGGCGTACCGCGCAACAGCCTCGCTGGGCGGCGCACCGGTGGCCACCCAGCGCGCCACGGTGGTGATGGAGCCGACCATCACCGCGCAATTCCTCAGCAACGTTGCCATGGCCGCCTCCTCGGAAGCTGTCCTGAAGGGTCGCTCGATGCTGCTCGGCAGGCTTGGACAGGCCGTGGCCTCGAGCCTGGTGACGCTGGTGGACGACGGTCGGCTGCCCGGCGGCGTGGCCACCGCGCCGTTCGACGACGAGGGGGTGCCGACCCGGCGAACAGTGGTGATCGAGCGGGGCGTGCTGGGCGGCTACCTGCAATCCACCTACACCGCCCGCCGCACCGGTGGAGAGTCGACCGGCAACGCCTTCCGCGGCAGCTACCGCGCCATCACCGCCGTGGCGCCTTCGAACGTCATCCTGGCGGGCGAGACCGACCGCGAGACCCTCATCCGCGGGGTGGGGCGCGGGCTGTACGTCGTGACGACCCGCAACGTCGGCGGGATCAACCCGGTCACCGGCGACTACTCGGTTGGCGCCTCCGGGGTCTGGATCGAAGACGGAGCGCTGCAGCGCCCGGTCAGCGGCGTGACCATCGCCGGCGACATGCTCACCATGCTGGCCGGCATCGCGGCCGTCGGCACGGACCAGCGCTGGGGCGGCGGCGGCGCCGGCGGA
>JADZDV010000616.1 GCA_020850915.1 Chloroflexota bacterium
TGAAGACGCTGGCGCGCTTCTCCGATCAGCGCCCACCGCTCAAGTTGAAAGGGCTGGCCTTCCGTGAACTGTTCCAAGGGCTGTCGAAGAGCCTGACCGCCATCGCACAGTCACGCCCCGGCGAACAGGCTGCGTTGCCGCCCGTTGGCTGGGCACAGGTCGATACTTCCCATTGAAGAACCAATCCGCAAATTGCATAGACTAATTTATATGGGTAAATCCGAGTAATCTGCGGATTGAAACAAATCTCCCATGGAGACTTTGGTATGGCGCGTGGTGGGAGCATCGGTACAGGGAACGTCGCACTTTGAACGTGATACCCCCTGCCAGGATGCGCACCAGTACATGGTGCTCCCGGCTGGCATGCTTGTTGTCGCCGTCGCCGATGGGGCTGGGACTGCGGCGCGTTCGGACGAGGGCGCGGCTGTAGCCGTCCGGCAGGCTATGTCATCGCTGCAAACGGCGTTGGCCGAGCGCGCCCCCAGCGACGAAATCGAGTGGTGCACTGTCATGAGCCAGGCATTTGAGGATGCCCGTGCGGCTATCGTCCAACTTACCGCCCAGGACGACAGCCTGCTACGCGACTTCGCCACCACCCTGACGTGCGTTGTCACAACCGCCGATCAAGTGATCGCCGGCCAAATCGGCGACGGACTGGCGGTGGCGCAGGATGCCAGTGGCAATCTGTTGACTTTGGCGCGACCCCAACGCGGCGAATACGCCAACGAAGCCTATTTCCTCACCATGCCGCAGGCTAACGACTACGTGGACATTCAGGTTCACCCCTTCGCGGCACACGCGCTGGCTGTCAGCACGGATGGGCTGTTGCGCCTGGCGCTAGAGCTGCCGCAGTATGAACCACATGCGCCCTTCTTTACACCATTGTTTGCATTCGCCACAACCATAGAGGATGAAGCGCTGGCGACGCAACAACTCACCGATTTCTTAGCCTCAGCGCGCGTGTGCGCTCGCACCGACGACGATAAAACGCTTGTGTTAGCCGCGCGCCTGCCGCTGCAACCCGCAGAGCCGGATATACTCACACTTGCATCCTCAGCGCCTGCAGAGCACGGGCAATCTGAGGAGAGTCAACCGGCGGCATGATCGTTTACGATTTCACACGCAGGCCCATCACGTTGGGCCAGGAGCTTTACCGAGGCGGCGAA
>JADZDV010000617.1 GCA_020850915.1 Chloroflexota bacterium
CAAATCGGCTGGCCCAACTTCAACCCCGACGACCTGTTCCGCCCCTACGTCAGCGTCCGCTTCGGCGCGTACTACCTGAGCCGGGCGCTGGCCGGGTTCGAGGGCGACCTGTACACCGCGCTGGCGGGCTACAACGGCGGGCCGGGCAACGCGACGGAATGGCGACGGCGAGCCGGGCCGGATGACGACCTGTTCGTCGCCACCATCGGCGCGTTCGAGTCCCGCACCTACGTGCGCGTCGTCACCGTCCAGTATGCCATTTACCGCTGGCTGTACGGGAGTGAGTAGCAGGCGGGCCGCATGGAGACGCGCTTTGACATCGTCATCGTCGGCTCCGGCCCGGCGGGCAGCAGCACCGCGCGGCATCTGGCCCGCCACGCGCCGGAGCTGGCCGCGCGCACGCTGTTGCTGGACAAGGCCACGCACCCACGGCCCAAGCTGTGCGGCGGCGGCCTGACTTTCTATGGGCGCGCCGTGCTGAGCGAGCTGGGCTTGCGCATCCCCGGGCCCCATATCCCCCTCCATCACGTCTGCTTCCGCTTTGCCGACCGCCAGTTCATCCTGCACCTGCCCCACGCCTTTTGGGTGCTGCGGCGCGACGAGTTTGACGCGTGGCTCGCGGGCGAGGCGCGCGCCCGCGGTGTCACCTTGCAGGAAGGCGAAGCGGCGCGCGGGCTGGAACGGGACGTCGGCGGCCTGCTCGTCCACACCGACCGGGCCACGTACCGCGTGCGCGCTGTCGTGGCGGCCGACGGCTCGCGCGGCACCTGTCGCCGCGCCGTGCAGGGCGAGGTATCGCCGCCGCCTGTCGCGCGCCTGTTGGAGACGCTGACGCCGCAGGACGCGGCGCAGCCCGCCGCCGCGTTCACCGGCGCGATGGCGACCTTCGATTTTACCCCCGTCGCGCGCGGCGTGCAGGGCTATTATTGGGACTTCCCTTCGCTGGTGGCGGGGCAGCCGGTGTTGAACCGGGGCATCTTTGACAGCCGCGTGCGGAAAGAGCAGCCCCCTGCCCCGCTGCGGGCTGTGCTCGCCCGGTCACTACGCGAAAGAGGCGGGGCGCTGGACGAGCAAACCTTGCAGGGCCACCCCATCCGCTGGTTCGATCCCCGCGCCCCCCTCGCCGCGCCCCACGTGCTG
>JADZDV010000618.1 GCA_020850915.1 Chloroflexota bacterium
CGATCGGCGGCCCGGCGTGCTGGTGCTCCGGGTGCCAGGGCCCGCGCGTCAGCTCGCTCGAGCGCCAGCGGCCCTCGCCCACCGGAACGTAGGCGCAGGCAGGAAGCATCGCTCGGCTCGTGCTCACAGGCGCAGCTCCACCGCCCAGGCCGAGAGGATCTTGCCGCCGTCGAGCAGCGCGCCGCGCGCGCTGTAGTGCCTGTCGTCGCGCCGCAGGATGGTGTCCTGGCCGCGGTAGCGCCCGGTCGCCGATTCATACGCCGACAGGATCGCGTCGCCGACCACGATGAAGCGCCCGTGCAGCGTGCCGAGGGACGCGCTCTTCGAAGTCCACTGGGTCGCGAACGCGCCCTGCGCGAGCGGCTGGATTTCGTAGACCGTGCGGTGCTCGCCGGGCGGGGTGGTCGCGGTGCGCAGCACGCCTTCGTAGACCCACCGATCCGGGTAGTGGCGGATGTGCGCTTCGCCCGCCACTGCCATGCGGTTGCCCGTGCCGTCTTGGAACTCCCCCTCGGCGCGCCAAAGGCCTTCCTTCAGCAGAAACGTGTGCTCCATCGCGGTCGCCACTATAGCGCTCAGGCGAGGCGAAAAATCTCGATCGGCTGCTCGCGCCCCTTGACTTTCACCGGTCCGAGCGGCACCGCCTCGGGCGGGATGCCGCCTGCCGCCTCCAGCACCTCGCGCGAGGCGAGCACCTGCGAGCCGAATTCCTTGTTGAGCTGCTCCACCCGCGAGGCGAGGATCACCACGTCGCCGGTGATGGAATACTGCTGGCGCTGCGTGCCGCCGATGTTGCCCGTGATCGCCTCGCCCGCGTGCAGGCCGATGCCGACCTTGATCGGCGGGATGCGGCCGGCCTCGGCGAGCGCCTGCACCGCGGCGACCATCTCGCGCGCCGCGGCGAGCGCGTTGGCGCTGTCGCGGCCGGTCGAAGTGGGCGCGCCGAAAGTGGCCATGAAGCCATCGCCGAGAAACTGGTTGATGATGCCGTGGTTCCGGCCGACCACCTCCACCGCCGCTCCGAACACCGAGTTCTGCAGCGCGACGATCCGTTCGGGAGGCCAGTTGCCGACCAGCCGCGTGAAGCCGCGGATGTCCATGAAGAGCACGCAGACGTCCGCGCGCCGGCTGGCGATTCCCGGGCCGGACTTGAGCAACTCCTCGGCGATCGCGGGCGAAACCTGCTGGCCGAAGGCGTCCAGGATGCGCTGGCGCTCCTGCATCGTGCGGAAGGCGTTGCCGGCGCGGCGTTTCAACTGGTGCGCGACGAAACCGGCGCCAAGCCCGGAAAGGAGCAGGATCGCTCCCTTGGCGAGGTAATACGGCGGCATGTCGAAAGGCGTGCCGGGCATCAGGTCCAGCTCCGCGTAGTAGGTGCACAGCCAGACGTATTCCACGGCGGCGAC
>JADZDV010000344.1 GCA_020850915.1 Chloroflexota bacterium
AGCAGCACCCCGGCAAGTTCGCGCCGCTGGCGGCCGTGCCGCTCCAGGACGGCCAGGCGGCCGCCGAGGAGCTGAAGTACGCGATCAAGGAGCTGGGGCTGCACGGCGTGGGCACCGCCACGAGTGTGGGCGAGAAGAACCTGGACGATCCGGATTTCGAGCCGTTCTACGCGAAGCTCGACGAGCTCGAAGTGCCCTGGTTCATCCACTGCTCCGGCTCCGCCGTCGGCAAGCGGGTGCCGAACTACTACCTCGAGAACTTCGTCGGCAACCCGCTCGAGACGACGGTCGCGGTGACCTCGCTGATCTTCGGCGGCGTCATCGAGCGCTATCCCAACATCCGGGTCTGGACGCCTCACGCTGGCGGCTACGTACCGTTCCAGTTCGGCCGCTACGACCATGGCTGGGAGTGGCGCGACGAGCCGAAGGCAGTCATCAAGCAGAAGCCGAGTACGTACCTGCACGCCTTCAAGTTCGACATCATCTCTCACAGCATGCCGGCTCTGAACTACATGGTCCAGTCCTTCGGGCCGGAGCGGGTCTACCTCGGGACGGACTATCCCTTCGACATGGGCACCGGCGATCCGGTCGGGATCGTAAACGCGATCGAGACGACGGAAGAAGCGGGCAAGGCGCTCATCCGGGGCGGGAACGCGGGGAAGGCACTGAAGATCTGAGGAAGTGAGCGGCTCAGTCCGACGCGGGCAGTGCTGGTTGGTCAGCGATTCGGGCGCCGAACTCGGTCCCTGTCGGCTGGAGACCTGTCAAACACCTGGAGGGCGGTTCTTTCACGACCAAGGCGGCCACGGAGGATCGCTCGTACCGGTGGACAGCGGCTCTTGCCGCATTCCTCGGACGCCTCTCGGTGAGCCTGGCTGCTGGCGCGGCGGCGCCGATAAGATGATGACGGAGCCTGTCTTACGGTAGGAGTATCGGACCAATGCGCATCGCGGTCGCTGGCGGCACGGGAGTTGTGGGACGTTATGTGGTGGAAGCCGCGGAGGCAGCCGGGCACGAGGTGGTGGTGCTCAGCCGCTCGCGTGGCGTGGACCTGCGCAGCGGGGAAGGGCTGCAAGCTGCCCTGGACGGGGTGGAGGCGATCGTCGAAGTGACCAACGCCGGGACGATCGAGCGCGAGGCAGCCACAGCGTTCTTCACCGAGGTCTCCGGTCGGCTGCAAGCGGTCGGCGCGGCCCGTGGGGTCGGGCACATCGTGACCCTGTCGATCGTGGGGATCGAGCGCGCTCCAGAGAGTCCGTACTACGCGGCCAAGCTGCGCCAGGAGGAGGTCGCCCTAGCCGGGCCAGTGCCGGCCACGGTGCTGCGCGCAACACAGTTCCACGAGTTCCCTGTCCAGGTAATGCGCCGCGGCACGCTAGACTCGACAGCGTACGTGCCGAGCTCGCGCGTCCAGACCGTGGCAGCGCGGACGGTCGGAAGGCGGTTGGTGGAGCTGGCTGTCTCGCCGGCCGTTGGCATGGCGCAGGACCTGGCGGGCCCGGAGGAGAGGGACCTGCTGGAGCTGGCGCAAGCGTTCGTCCGGCGCTACGACCTGCAGATCGCCGTGCTGGCCGCTCCCGCCAATCCCACCGTCCCGCCCGGCGCGAACCTCCCCACCGCGGACGCCCGCCTGGATGGTCCAACGTTCGAGGCGTGGCTCGAGACCGAAGACGCCGCGCGCATGGCGCGGGGGCAGTAGGGCTGCTTCAGGTCCTGCTGAGCATCGTCACCCTCCCCATGCAACGCGTCGGGGACGGCGGCATCTCTCAGGTTCGGATATTGCGACCTGATCGCGTCACGTACGGCTGCGAGGTCTGGGTAAGCGTTCAGCCTGCTGGGGTTCCATCGCCCACCTCGGCGAGCGTCCTGCATGACGAGGAACTGCGCGCACGTCGCGCATGGGGCGAGTTGCGCCATCATTGTGCGATGAGACAGCTTCGAACCGGGCTCACCGCGAGCCAGCTGGCATGGTAGAGCAGCAGGAGTCAGTGGGGAAGTGCCGGCATCGGCGGCCGGCCGCCGAGCAGCCGCGCACGGTGGGCGAGCGGATCCCTTCGCTACCGTTCTTCTGGTGGGCGATCGGACTGGCGCTCGTCGCGGGGTTCGGACAGGGCGCAGCGCTGTTCTTCGCCGTGGCCAGCGGCCAACCGCTGGCCCTGTGGTGGCTGGCGGCGGTCCAGGCGCACGGGCACGTTCAGCTCATTGGCTGGGCGGGGATGTTTGCGCTCGGGGTGGGCCTCTACTTCCTGCCGCGACTACGCGGCTGCCCGCCGCCCGCGCCCGCGGCGGTGCGTCGGGCGGCGCAACTGCTGGGCGTCGGCCTGGCCCTGCGAGCGATCGGCCAGCCGCTCCTTGCCCTCGCGGCGAGCGGACCGCTCGGCCTGGCCGCCCGGGCGGCGCTTGGATTGTCCGGCCTGCTGGAGCTGGTCGGCGCGCTGCTCGCCGTCGGCGCGCTGCTTCGGGCGGCCCGCCGCGGCCCGCCCCTGGCCAGTCGCGCCGCCCTCGTGGCCGTGCTGCCGTACATGCTGGCGTTCTTCGTGGCGCTAGGGCTGGGCCTGGCGATGAACGCGCTGCTCATGCTGGAGGTGGCAGCCTCCGGCCTGGCGCTCATCCCGCCCGTACCGGCCGCGGAGCTGAGTCATCTCGGGCTGATCGGAATGCTGGTGCCGATCTCAGGAGGGATCTCGGCCCGGACATTTCCGCTGTACCTTCGCCTGCGGGTGCCTCCGCGCGGCGAGCTGACGGCCATCTTCGCGGTGCTGCTGGTCGGCTTTCTGCTCCGCGCCGCCGGCGTGGGGGGGCTGGCCGGGCTGGAGGGGCTCCAGCCGTTCGGCGCGCTGCTGGAAGGCGCGGCCCTGCTAGGACTGGTGTGGGTGGTGGACGTGCCGCTGCGGCGAACGCGACGCGTGCCGCTGGGGCGCGAGGGGCCGCCCGCGCCAGAGATCCGCCCGACGACCTGGCTGATCGTTTCGGCCTACGGCTGGCTGGCGGTCACCGGACTGCTGCTCGTCGGCCAGGCGCTGGGCGGCTGGGGACTGCTGCCAGCCCCGCCGCTGGACGCGGAGCGCCACGCCATAGGAGCCGGTTTCGTGACGCTGCTCATCCTCGGCGTGGCGCCACGGCTCCTGCCGGGGTTCGCCGGCCGGCATCTGCACTCGGCGAGGCTGGTGTGGGCGACGGTCTGGCTCGGAAACAGCGCGGCCGTCCTGCGCGTGGCACCGCTCTTCCTGGCCGACTCGTCGCTGCGCGCCGGGCTGCCTGGCACGGCGGGTCTGCTGGACCTGGCGGCGCTCGTCTGCCTGGGCTGGAACCTCTGGAAGACGGTGCGCTGAAGGAACGCGCCGACATGGTACGGTCTGGGCGGGTGGCGCCTGGTGCGGGCGTGAGTAGGGGGTGCGTTGTTCGGCCTGCTGATGGTCGTCCTGCTGGTGCTGGCCAACGGGTTCTTCGTCGCCACGGAGTTCGCCGTGGTGGCCGTGCGTCGGAGCCGCCTGGAACAACTGGAGGCCGAGGGGCGAGCAGGCGCCCGAGTGGCCCGCCAGGTGGTCGAGCGGCTGGACTTTGTGATCGCGGCCTGCCAGTTCGGCATCACCATCTCGTCGCTAGGCCTCGGCTGGATCGGCGAGCCGGCCCTGTCACACCTGATCGAGCCACCGCTGGTACTGCTGATCGGCAGCTTCGCGCCGTACGTGACACACACGGTCGCCTTTGCCCTGGCATTCGGGGCGATCACAGCGCTCCATATCGTGATTGGCGAGCTGGCGCCGAAGGGCCTGGCGCTCCAGCGCGCGGAGGCGACAACGCTGTTCGTAGCGCGACCGATCCAGCTCTTCTCGACAATCTTCCACTGGCCGATCGCGTTCCTGAACGGCGTGGGCAACGCGAGCTTGCGGCTGATCGGGCTCCACGCGGCCTCAGGTCACGAGATGGTGCATTCCGTGGAGGAGCTGCGGCTGCTGGTCAGCGGCAGCCAGAAGGCGGGCCTGATCGAGCCGGACGAGGCGGCGATCGTGGGCAGAGCGTTCGGCTTTGGAGACCTGACCGTGAGCGAGCTGATGGTGCCCCGGACGGAAGTGCTGGCGCTGGCGCTTGACACGCCAGTGGCCGACCTGATGCGCATCACGGCCGAGGCGCCGTACAGCCGCTTCCCAGTCTACGACGGCACGCTGGACGACGTGCTGGGCGTGGTGCACGTGAAGGATCTGTACCACGCCCTGGAGCGGCACGACAAGCACGGCACGCCAATCGTTCTGAAAGAGCTGATGCGCCCCGTACCGGTGGTGCCCGGCAGCCTGCGCGCGGACAAGCTGCTGAGCCGCCTGCGGCGGGAGCGGCGCCACCTGGCGATCGTGATGGACGAGTACGGCGGAACGGCCGGCATCGTGACGCTGGAGGACCTGCTGGAGGAGATCGTCGGGCAGCTCGACGACGAGTTCGACCCGGCAGCCCAGCCGTTCCAGCGCGAGTCGGACGGCACGATCCTGGTGGACGGCCTGGTCCGGCTGGGCGAGGCGGTGGAGGAGCTGGGATTGGCGCCCGAGGACGAGGAGAGAGCCGATGCGGACACGATCGCCGGCCTGGTGCTGACCCGCCTGGGTCGCGCCCCGGCCCTGGGCGACAGGGTGGACCTGGGGTGCTACGTGGCGGAAGTCGTGGAGCTGGACGGCCTGCGCATCGCGAAACTGCACCTGCGACCGAAGGCCCAGGAGGCGCGGAGGTAACCGGGTAAGACCCTATCATCCCGAGAGCACCCTG
>JADZDV010000345.1 GCA_020850915.1 Chloroflexota bacterium
CGCACACCGGCGTGGCACTGGCCGTGCTTGAGACACTGGTGGCGCGCGGCGAGGTCCGTCCCGAGCATACGACCGTCGTGATCTCGACCGCGAACGGCTTGAAATTCCCCGAGTTCAAAGTCCGCTACCACGAGGGAACGCTCGAGGGCATCTCCTCAAGGCATGCCAACCGCCCAATCGAGCTGCCCGCCGACTACGAGGTCGTCAAGCGGGCAGCCCTGGAGGCGCTGGGCGGCTGAACCAAGGCCGCGGTGAAACACGCGGACGCTGCTGGCACAACCGTGCGGATCCCACTGTGGCTTTGGTTTAGAGCTCGTCCAGCGAGACGAAGCCGGCCGCCGGCTTGCTGGCCAGCGCCATGACCTTGAGCTGACGGACGAGCGAGCCGACCATCAGTCGGTACGCGTCGCTCTCGGGCGCTCGAGGGTGGGTCAGGATGTACGGCCGTCCCTCGTCGCCGCCGTGCCGAATGTCCGGCTGCAGCGGGATCTTGCCGAGGAACGGGACATTGAACGCGCCGGCGATGCGCTCGCCCCCGCCTCGACCGAACAGCTCGTGTTGGGTCCCGCAGGTGTTGCAGATGAAATAGCTCATGTTCTCGACAACGCCGACGATCGGCACCTCGAGCTTCTTGAACATCGCCAGGCCCTTCGCAACGTCCTGGATTGCCACGTCCTGCGGGGTTGTCACCACCACCACGCCGCTCATCGGCACCATCTGCGCCAGGCTCAACGGGGCGTCGCCCGTGCCCGGCGGTAAGTCCACCACCATGTAGTCCAGCTCGCCCCAGTCCACGTCGCGCAGGAACTGCTGGATGGCGCCATGCACCATGGGGCCGCGCCAGATGACCGGGTTGTCCTCCTCCAGGAAGAACCCGATCGACATCAGCTTGATCCCGTAGCGGACCGGCGGAACGATCCGGCCCTCCTCGCCGAGCAGCGGTGGCCGCTCCTTGAGACCCATCATGAGCGGGATGTTCGGACCGTAGATATCCGCGTCCAGCAGGCCCACCCGGGCACCGGTCTCAGCCAGCGCCAGCGCCGTGTTGACGCTGGTGGTCGACTTGCCCACGCCGCCCTTGCCCGACGCGACCGCGATGACGTTCTTCACCCGCGGGATCAGCTCGGACCGCGTGCCGATGCCGCGGGCGGAGACCGTCTGAGCAGTGATGGTTGGCCGGACGTCCTTGACCCATGAAAGCTGGCGCACCGCTCGCTGGGCCGCCTCACGCAGCTCATGCTTGAACGGATCGGCGGGCGTCGTGAGAACGAGCGTGAACTCGACCGTGCCGTTCCGAATCCGGACATCCCTGATCATGTTGAGCGCGACAAGGTCTCGGTTGAGATCGGGGTCTTTGACGGTGGCCAGCGCCGCCAGGACCTCCTGCTCTTGCGTATTCACAGCCACGATCGGCGCACCTCCTGGCCGGCTAGCGTCCGGCGCTCTCGCCCTGGTTTGGCGAGAGACTCTCAGTCATTCTACTCAACGCCGCTCCGGTAGAGCGCGAAGACGGGGCAAGCCGGGTGATGAGAAGGCCCGAGTCGTGGCAGCAGCGGCGGTAGGTGAGCGTTTTCTGCCGAGGGACCGGCTGGAGCCTCTTCGACCCGCCCGGCGGGAGAGACGGGCGTTCGCGCGGTGGTCGGAACAGCACCGAGCCTGTTGACTACCGACGCGGGTGGCTGTAGTCTCGGGACACGAGACAGCGTCCCGCGAACACACCAGGACGACGCAGCGGGGGAGATGGTGGTGAATGACCCGATGGAGCAGGACATGGAACAAGCGCTCGCGACGGCAGGTCACGGCGCAGCGTAGCGCATGAACCCACACCTCGATTACATCCCTGGGAGTGAACCATATGCCCCGTGAGATCGTCCACGTTGATGGACTGCCCGTTCCTGCGCAGCCCTATTCGCCAGCCGTGAAGGCCGGCCCGTTTGTCTTCACATCCGGGCAACTGGCTACCGATTACCAGCACGGCCTCGCCCCGGAGGCTCTGCCTCCAGCCGACAACCCGTTCTTCGGCCCGATGTCCGAGAAGCTCGAGTTTCGTTACACCTTCGAGCGGACCGATCGGGTTCTCCGCGCGGCCGGCTCGTCGCTGGAGCAGTGCGCCCACTTCGAGAACCTCGTGGCCTCGTACCCCGACTACGAGGTGGACGTCGAGGGGCCGGATCCGCACTACGAGCGCTGGCGGGCCACCGTCGACTCGCTCCTGGCCGTGCGAGACGAGTTCATCGAGCGAGATCGTCCGACCAGCTCGACGCTGCCGATCCGACGGCTGATCGCGAGGGGACCGCGGGCGCTCATGACGGCGATCGGCGTGACGACCGCGGCAAACTGGGACCGCGTGTCGTTCTCGGGGCCAGACGACGTGCCGAAACCGGTCGGCGGGTACTCGCCAGCGCTGAAGGTCGGTCCGTGGCTGTTCCTCGCGGGGAAAATCCCAACTGACTACAAGGTCGGCATTCCGCCCGAGGCGCGAAAACGACCCTGGCAGTGGTACACCAACGAGATCAAGATCC
>JADZDV010000346.1 GCA_020850915.1 Chloroflexota bacterium
GATCTGCTCCCCGTAGATGGCCCTCGCCAGGTCGATGCTCTTCGCGACCCAGACCTTGTTGACCATCAGCACGGGACCGAGCTGGTATGCCTGGGTCTGGCGGGTCCTTGCGTACTGGACCTGCGCCCAGCGTGCTCTGCCGTCGTCGCCGGTCTCCACGCTCATGCGGGTCGTTTCGCGCCCCGCTTCGTTCTCGGCCAGGATGATGGTCTCAGGCGCCCTGGTGATCGGGGCCGAGCCGCCGGCTGGCGCCGGTGGAGCGCTGCCCACTGTTGGAGCAGGGGGCGGCGGAGGCGGGACCGCGGGGGCGGCGCTGACGGACCGTTGGACGGACGCTGGCGTTGGAGTAACGGGCGTGGCGCTCGGCGTCAGCGCACGGAGTGCCGTGGCCGTGGCCTCCGCGCCGACCGGCGTCGAGGTCGGTGCGAAGAGCGGACGCTGCGCTGGCGCTATGGCAGTGGAGACCGGCTCCTGGAGCGACGGCAGGAAGGCGTAGGACAAGTCCGTGTTTGGCAGCGCCCAGGGGCGGTACGGCCCCGTCTCGGTGGAGACGTCGTACTGACGGAAGAACGGGTTGTCGGGCGCTTGCGGCTCGAGGTCGGCAGGCAAGTCGACGCCGGTGAGCATGGCCTTGAAGACAGCGCCGAGCGGCACCGGAGCCGTGCAACGGCAGTTCGAGTCGTAGCGGAAGACGCCGTGCTCGAGGCGAACAGAGATCAGGTTTCGATTCCGCGGGTCTCGAACCGGTCGGCTTACAGGAATGCCCCATGCGTCCAGGCCGCCCATAGCCTGGAACTCAATCTGGAGGCGTGTCGGGGGTACTGGCGTGGGTGTGGGCTCGACGGGAGTGGGCGTAAGTTCGACGACGGGCGTACCGGTGGCGGTGCGTCGTGGCCTCGGTGTGAACGTCTGGGTCGGCGTCGGGGTTGGCGTCGGTGGTAGAGCGCTTTCCCCGTAGAATATGAGAAAACCGGTGGGCTGCCCCTCGAATTGATCGGGCAGGACCGAGGAGAGGTAAGCGTACATCAGATCGACGTAGGCCTCGGCGCCCGGCAATGGGGCGCTGGCAGTCACCGACGGGTCGTAGCCGGGAATCGCCGCGTACGCGATCTGTGGGAAAGGCATCCAGCCGTTGTCCAGCAATGCCACGTTGACGACGTTGCCTTCAATGATCTGAAGCACGTGATGCTCGAAGATCTGCGTCGGATTGCCCTGTAACACGAAGGTTCTGGAGATCGGCAGTCCGAATGCCCGGGCGGCCCCGTGAGCGGAGAAAAAGTCCCAGAACTGGTCGTCGTCGATTCGGAAGCCGGAGGCTGGGAAGTACCGCTGGTCTTCTTCGGCGCGAGAGGGCGCGACGACGAGGGCGAGGATCAAGATCGAGAAGATGCCGAGAGCTGCGAGCCGGCCGTGCCGGCGGATGGGGCCACGCACTGTCCACTCCTAAGGCGACGGATTCTAAATCCCCCTGGGAGCGAACGCAAACGTGTCGCACGGTTCCGAGAAACCGAACGCGTGAGTCCACCGTATGAAAGTGGGGGAGGCGTTCACCACGGAACCCGGTGAATGCCCTGGGGCAACTTCTCGGAGGCATCTCTTCGTGCGTCAGACCATGCTCTTGCCGGCGTTCGCGCTCACGCTGTCGTTCGTCCTGGGCTGCACCCAGGAGCAGAGCTCCACGCCGGTCGCTGCGCCGACCGTCCGACCTGCCGAGCTGACTCGCGCCGTCGCGCCGCCGGCACCAGCGGCGCCACCAGTGGCTGCTGCCGCGGCTCCATCGCCGGTGGTTGCTCCTTCACCGGAGGCCGCCAGACCTGTGGTCAGCGCGCCGTCGCCCAGCTCTATCGCGGCTGGCGCGGGAAGCGGCGGCACGCGTTATGAGATCGTCTCGGATCGCTCCGAGGTGCGCTACCGTGCCCGGGAGCAGTTCGTGGGCGTGGACCGTGAGAGCGACGCGATCGGCAAGACGAAGGCGATGACTGGCAGTGTCACGACGATCGGACCAGACCAGTTGCGTGGCATCGTGGACCGAATGACGATCGATCTCACCAGGCTCCAGAGCGATCAAGCGAACCGAGATCGCTTCATCAGCACGAACACGCTGAACACGGCCAGGTATCCGACGGTGGAGTTCCGCTCTACCGACCAGGCCGGGCCGGCGAGCTACACGCCCGGACAGGACGTGACGTTCCAGCTTCCCGGCCTGCTGAGGGTGAGGGACGTGGAGAAGCCCGTGACCTGGAATGTCACGGCCCGCCTGGAAGGCGACTCGCTGATAGGGACAGCGGACATGGTGTTGAGCTTCGACCAGTTTGGTCTGGAGAAGCCGCGAGTCGCTCGGATTCTGAGCATTCGGGACGACGTCCGACTCGAAGCCGATATCGTGGCGGTCCGAGTTGCTGGAGGCAGCGGCGCGGCGCAATAGGTTGACGCCCTGCCGGTCCGGGGCGGCGGTTCAACTCGGGCAGTCGCCGAGCTGAACCGTTGGATCGGTCAGCGTAGCGCGAAGGCCGTTCGACAGATCGCGAATGTTGAGCGATCCTTTTCCACCGATTCGGAAGCTCATGCCAAGGAAGGCCTTGCCCACTCGCCTACCGTTCCGGAGCACGCCGCTTTTGTCGTGCGCATCTCCGGTCCCGTTGCGCCGGGTGGAGACCCGTGCCGCGTCGGATGAGTAGACGAGGCGGTCCAGAGAGAACCGCCAGGCGCCAGTGCGCGGGTTGAGCCAGAAACTTCCGACGCCTTCGGCGAAGGAGCCGGACATCAGGATGCAGGTGCCAGACTGGACAACCAGGGGCCTCGCGTCCGCCGCGGCGGCCGGTGTGGTGAGCGCCAGCACGACGGCGGCAACGGTGCCGGCCCGCGTTCGAACGGCCCAGCCGTTCCAGTGCAGCCCGCGACAGCCGGTGACCAATCCCCTCATGACCGCTCCTCCACTCGGCGACGGCCGTCCTTCCGCTCATTGGATCGACGCCGTGTCGTCGGTAGATTGAACGGTCGAAAGGGACAGAAGGCCGCGCGACGTCGCGTGGCGGCGGCTCATCCCAGCTCCGCCCAGCGGTCTCAGGCGATGGACGGAGCGCGGGCGGAGGACGGGATGTCCGCGCTCCGCCCGCCTGTCGCGGCGGTGGCATCTGCCGCCAGGCTGGATGGCTGCTCAGTCGCTGGCGCTAGCGCGGCTGCCCGCGCAGACCGCAACGGAGGCCGGCGTTCAGGCAGGTGTGGACGCGCTGCTCCAGGACGCTCTGGTCCCAGGCGTTGAAGAAGTCACCGTGGCCGGAGTAGACGGAGCCCGAGGCAAGCGTGATGGTGCCCGGGTCGCCAACGATCGGGTAGTTCACGATCATCGAGAGACGCGGGAGCAGGACCGGATGATCGGTTGGGCACCCCCGCTGTCCCTGTCGGCTTGCCATGTGACTCTTGTGGTCCGCGCTGTCCAGGCTCTGACCATCCCAGCATTCGGGAAAGTTGACGTGGAGCTGGAGGTTGCTCCCGGTCGGACAGGTGGGTGGGAGGCTGCTCCGATTGTTCAGGGCTCGACAGTCCCAGACGGTGAGCTCGCTCGCCTGAGGGCTGGTGGCGGTGGCGGCACCTGCCACCATCTTGAAACCGGCCGGAAATGGCTTGACGGTGGCCGCCGTCTGGCCAATCGGCGCACGATAGTAGATCGTCATGCTGACGGGCGTGACCGGCTGGCCGTTCTGAGAGAGTGTCGGCACCCAGTAGGCAGCCGTGTCGTGGGTGGCGCGGCAACTGGTGCCGCCGGAGAGCAGGCTTTCCAGGGTGGAGCTCGAGTTCGTCGTGCGGTTGCCGAAGAAATCGTGCGAGTGCGACATGCCTGCCATGCCCGGGTGGACGATTGGATCGTCCGGAGCGCGGTGATCGAACCGACAGTGCTCCACGAACACACCACGTTGCGGCAGCTCGTCGACGGGCACGGTTGGCTGCCGCTGCGCCGCCTCGGCGTGCGAGGGAAGCAACGCTCCGACAAGGGCAAGAGGCAGGAGCCAGATCGCTAGACGGCTGAAGACCATGAGAGCGCTCCAAAGCGCCGAGCGGGCGCCAGCGTGCCAGCGACCGAACCGGCAGTATCCGGGGCTGCGTCGCTCGCCAACTCCAGCCTGACGGCCGACTGTAACCCCCGTGCTAACCAAGCGTGAAACTTTTGTCGGCTGGCCACTGAACGGGTGGAACGCCGGTCGACAGGGAACGCCTCGGGCCACGCCGGGTCTTGCGCTGTGAGGCCGGGCTGAAGCCGCCACCACCGTCGTCCTGAAGGAGTCCTGACGAGCAGGCTCGGCCAGATGGTCCACAAGGGAGAAGGCACGCGGCACGATCGGCCGCGTGCTCATCGCTCGAGCCAGAGCAGGTCAACTGCCGCGAGCCCGCGCGGCACAGGTAGGTGCCCTTCGCCGGCGTGAAGTGGTGCACCAAGCACCGAGGCAGGCACGCGAACTGAGACGCACCGCGGTGCACCCGAGGCATCGTCATCAGACGCGTCTGAGATGTTGCGCAGGGAGACAGCGATGGTTCTGGCGGGGATGCGAGCGTGGTGCAAACGACGAGGGTACGAACCCGTCGTTACATCAAACGCCTGACGTCTGTGTAGAAGGAGCACACAGTGCGCGACTCTTCCCGAAGGAGGGGCGCCTTTCGGAAGAGCCGCGACGCTGTGTGAGCCTCCACTTCTACAACGACTCCTGATGAGGAACGAGGACTCGCAGCGTGCGTCACGCCACGGCGTCGCGCTCGCTCACGCGCAGGGACGTCCTCGTGTCAGTCGACGTGCAGGGCCGCTTGCGAGCGATCAGGGCTCAAGAGCTGCGTCGACGCTGAGCTCGACGTTGCCCTTCAGCGCTTGCGACACTGGACAGCCGTCCCTCGCGGCCTGGGCCGCCTGGCGAAACGTCGCCTCGTCGACACCCGGCACGTGGCCGCGTACCGTCAGTGCGCTGGAGACAACCTTCCAGCCACCGTCGGCCCGGTCGAAGGTGACAGCGGCCGTGACGACAAGCTGCTTGGGCGGTGTGCCAGCCTGTCCGAGGCCGGCCGACAGCGCCATGGAGAAGCAACTGGCGTGGGCGGCAGCGATGAGCTCCTCAGGGCTGGTTCGCCCGTCGGCCAACTCGGTGCGTGATGCCCAGGTCACTGGTAAACCGGAAAAGGCGTGACTGCTCGAGGCAGTGACGCTGCCCGACCCGTGGGCAAGCTCTCCCCTCCACGTGGCTTCGGCGCGGCGGATCGCGGCCATGACAGCACCTCCATAGAAAACTCGACGTTCGGTCCGTGCCAGGTAGCAAGACCGGGGCCACGCCTGGCGAAGATGCCGCCGCCCTGGTATTGAAGGGCGGACGGGAGCACGGTACGCTGTGGGCGGACGAGGTGATCGCGATTGCCGGAGCAAGGAGGAACCGGAGCGCAGTCGCATCTCGGCAGGCCTTGGTTCGCTCGAGTGCCTCCTGGCGGAGCCGATCCCGTGGACAAGCTCCCAGTGGAGAGCGCGTCTCAGCAGACATCGGCTCCCCGTCAGTGCGCCTGGTACCGACAGGGGGAAGAATCGGCGAAGAGATGGCTGGGGTGGCGCCGAGCCGCCGCCGAGCCGCCACCGCGCCTGACCAACCACCGGTTTCCGCACGACCTGTTTCAACCCGTTGTTCACGGCAATGCACGTGGTGCAGGGCGCTGCCGGGGCATCGCTGGACTGTCGAGCAACTCGCTGGAACGCTGCATGGTCCCGGCTCGACCTCACCCCGGGGTATGCGCATCTGCAGCCAGCATCGGCACTCGGGTCGAAGAGGATCACCACTTCCCCACTGACAGTTGAGCGAGCACGCGACGGCGGTACATTGACGGCGTCGGGTCTGTTGGGGCAGATGAGATCGGGCATAAGAACAGACGGCCGTTCTGAGTTCAAGAGCGGGTGAGCCGCAAGGGTGCCGCGGACCGCATGCAGGCGCTCCTCGGGGAGTGACGGCGCGCGGATTGTCGTCAGGAGTGTCGTCAAACGGCCGCCGGGTGAGATCGGGTCTCACATCAGGCGGCCGCTCTGAGTTCACAATCGGGTGAGCCGCCTGGGACTCGAACCCAGAACCCACGGGTTAAAAGTCCCCTTCAAAGTGTCCGTAAGTGTCCATAAGTGTCCGTTTCGTACTTAGAGACGGGCTCTGTAAGCGGCGGTCATGCGTCGTTGTACGCCCGCGTCCGCCCGGGGTACTGTCAAATTACTGTCAGAACCGGCCCGCCCTGGCAGGGCTTCCGCGGCTCGCCAGGGTGAGCGTCGCGACGGGCGCTGGCGTCGTCAGAACGGCAGGCGTGCCCCCGCCGCTTCAGGCGGACACCCCCAGTCCAGTTAGCCACCCGCGCCCTGGTGCTGTCACAATCGCGTCGTGGCGCGTCTGAGCGCCTTTCTGGGCGGACCGCCCCGAGGACTACTCGTACCCAGCGCTGCGCCGGGCCGCCAGGGCCGAGGCCTGTGCCTCGCTGCATCGATCCCCGATCCGCGTCCGCGTGTAGTGCGCCTTCGCGATCTCCAGGCCGTCGATGATGTTGTCAACGTCGTCTTCGGCCAAGCGCCGCACCGCCGGGCTCGTGTCGGGGCGCTCGATCAGGCGGAGCAGCCGCTGCGCCTGCGAGTACTTTCCGTACAGACGGGGATTGTCATCAAACCAATGTCGGGTCATCGTGCTAACTCCTGGAGGGCGGCGACCCGGCGCCGGGCTGCCGCCCAGACTGGCGTCCCGATGCCAGCGGGCATCGGGACCATGGGCGGATAGGCGAACTCCGACGTCCGGCCGGACGGCAAGGCAGTTGTGCGTGCTCGCACGGCTGCCAGCCCGAGACGACAGGTCTCGGGGCGGTCGTCAAGGATGAGTGCCGCGCCAGCGCGCGGGTTCGCCGGCGCGTCGGTCAGGGTGACGTCGTAGACGTCCGCCTGGGA
>JADZDV010000347.1 GCA_020850915.1 Chloroflexota bacterium
CGATCAGGTCGTTCGATCCGCTATCTACCAGGCAGAAAGACCGGTTCACGCGCGCACCTCACTATCTCATCAAGGATGCCACGCACCCCAACAGCGCCTCTGGTGCGCCGCGGAGCGTGAAGTGTCCAGGTTTGAGCGTCTGGCGGACTGCAATTGCCGCGTCATCCGGAACTTCGAGCCTCGCTATAAGAACCGGCTGACTGATCGCAACGCTCGCCGCGCCATCCGGCCTGTCCCAGGCCGAGATGCCGTCGTAGAGAAAGGGATCGTTCAGTTCGGGACCGCGTGGCGGAATACCTCGATCCTGTCGCGAGAGGAGGTCAGCCCGTGTCGGCGGCTACGGCGGACCAGGAGATAGAAGACTTCTGCCACCGTATGCGCGGGTCGAGCCGTCTGGCTGGAGGACTCGCGACGGCGGACCAGGCGATAGAAGACTTCTGCCACAGCGCGGAAGGCTAGCCGCTTCGCCCGGATGCGTCCACGGAGTCACAATCGCTAGACGAGTGCAGCCTGGCGAAGGCTTGTCGTCCAAGCAGCCGGCACCCTCGTCAGCCGAGGATTTCCTCGATCGACAGCGAGATGCTGGGGAGCGCGTCAGGCGCTAGCAGGTCGCCGCGGCGGTGAACGCCGACTGCTCCGTAGCCGGTAGGGCCTGGATTCTTGAACGCGTGGACACGTTCGGCCTGGAGATCCACCAGCCAGTACTCCGGAATGCCGGCCGCGGCGTACAGGCGAGCTTTCACGGTGCGGTCGTATCGCACCGAGCTATCGGCCACCTCGATCACCAGGAAGATCTCGGCAGGAGTCGGGTGAGCCGACACGTACGCATCCGCCCGTGGCTGGGCCAGCGCCACATCAGGCTCCGGTTCGGAGTACTCGTCGACTCGCACGGGAAGCTGGACCCGCACTTCCGCAAGCCCCACGGTGAGCGGTGTGAGCCGTCGGTTCAGGCGGACAATGCACGCCGCGTGGCGGCTTCGCATTGCCGGCATCTGGACGATCTCCCCGTTGATGAGCTCGACCCGGTCGTGCTCACCGAGGATTCCAGCGTCCGCCATGCGGTAGTACTCGTCGACGGTGAACCGCCGCGTGGTTGGCGCTTGCACCACGGACCACCTCGCGAATGCCGAACGGGGCTGGGAACGGAGCGGGAGACGGGACTCGAACCCGCGACAACCTGCTTGGAAGGCAGGGGCTCTACCAGACTGAGCTACTCCCGCGACAACGAACAGTGTAGCAGCTTCCCCTGGAGCTGTGGGAAGCCTCGACCGCGGCGCCAGAGAGATCGCGTCCCACCATCGGCTCTCTCGCACGATGGCGACTCTGCGCGCCGATGGCGTATACTGTTATAGAACATTTGTTCTGATCCCGTCTGGCGGGCGCTCGTCGGGGGTAGCGCGCGAGCGGCGACAGGGGCGAACGTTCCGATTTCACGGCCATTGCCGATGCAGGAGGAGAAGATCATGGCGACAGCGACGACGGTCGGCAGGGGCCGGCCTCCTTCCTCTTCTTCCGGGGAGCACACGATGGACAACAGGGAGTCCAACACCTGCTTCTCAGATGTGTACGCCAAACTCGCCACGCCATTCGAGACGACGTTCCGGGACAGTCGCGGCGGCGTGGACCTCGAGTACATCACCGGCGAGCAGTGCATCACCCGCCTCAACGAGGAGCTCGGGGTGGCCGGCTGGAGCTTCACCATTCGCGAACACGGCCGCAGCGCCGAGGCTGACGAGATGTGGGTGCTCGGCGAGATCGTGGCGAGCTTCGGCGGGACGCTGGTCAGTCGGCAGCAGTTTGGCAGCCAGAAGGTCAAGCGCTCGCGAGCGAGCGGTACGCCGATCGACATCGGCTTCGACCTCAAGGCGGCGGCCACCGACGCCCTCAAGAAATGCGCGATGCTGCTCGGCGTGGGCCTGTACCTCTCTCGCAAGGAAGCGCCAGCCAGCCCGGAGGGCGGCGACGGCGGGAACGGCTCGAACGGCTTGATCCTTGTCGGCGGCACGGACAGCGCCGGGAAGAGCGCCGCCGAGTCCGGGTCGGGTGACGCGCCGACCTGCGCTATCTGCGGCAGCGCGCTGACCGAGACACGCTTCCGCGACGGCTCCGTCTGGCCGCCAGGCCAGCTCGCGGCCTATGGTCGCCGCAAGCACAACCGAGTGCTCTGCATGGAGCACTATCGGGCGGCCAACGAGGCACGCCGGCGGGGCGAGCAGGCGCTCGAGGAGGCGCCGTTCTGACCTTCGGCGCACACGCATGGTCTTCGGCGCTCGGTCCCGAGCTGAGCGCTCCAGCCCCTAGCGCGGCCATCACCTTCGAAGGAAGGAGCCGCGCTGGGAGCGTTCTTCTGTAGCTCGCTGGGGGTGTCCGTCACTTTCTTGCGTGGTTGTTTCAGATCTCCCAATAGTCACCTGTCATCCCGACGCCCCCTCGGTCATCCTGACGGCAGTGAAGGATCACGCGGTAGGAGACCGGCGAACGAAGCCGCGCAGGCCGAGCAGGCGCGTGAGGTCGGGGGCCGGTTGGCTCCGGGCAGATTGGTTGTGACCGGGTGATCCCTCGCAAGCTCGTGATGACAGGCTGCTCTGAGGCTGGCTCGAGGGGACCCGGGTCAGACCATCTTGGCGATAAGGGATCCCTGAGGATTTGCGACCACGCTCGCAAGACTCTGACGGGCACCGGTCGCTGGGCGCGTCTGGCAATTGGGCGCCGGTGACCCTACAATGCCAGCGTATTCTGGCTAGGCGCCGCGGGTGGCACGCTCTGTGCCGCGCCCACAGCACGCTGACGCTCGAGCGCGCCGTGCCTGATCTACCTGGATGACCCACCGTATTGGCCGCGGAAGACCATCGGGCCACCAGCGCGACGTACCGCGGAGCGCCCTCGAGGCGGCTGGCCTCCGCCGTCTTGTCGCGCCCTCCGGTGAGACCTCCGTGGAGATTGCCCTGGACGAGGGACCGAGACTGACTTCCCTGAACCTTGACCTGCTGGACACCGACGGCCACTCCCCGCGTCACCGCCAGCGCGTGTGCGCCGCGACGGCACCCGCCCCAGTCGTGCTGATCTCCGCCTATGGCGCGCATCTGCCCTGGACCGATCACCACGAAGGAGCCGGTATTGTCGGTCAGTCGTTCGACGTAGCAGAGACCGCGGCGTTCGCGCGGGTCGCGCGCGCGGTTCGCTGACGTGTGGATGTATGACCCTGGCCTGCAGTGGTCCGTTCTGGGACTGCTGCGCCGCTGGCAGCGCCTGCCCTACAGCGATCTGCTCAACATGCTCTCGCCAACGGACGTGCTGCGCTTTCGCGACGACCTGATCCGCGACCTCGAATGGGAAGGGCTGATCTCGATCCGGCGGGTCGGAGACGAAGAGGTCCTGGCGCTGACCGAGCGCGGACTGGAGCGGCTCGAGCGGCGGCAGCGCTCGTGACGCGCTCACTGGCGACCCCAGGGACCGCTTCAGGAGGCAGGTAGCATGGCGAATGGAAATGGAGAGGAAGACGTCCAGGGAGCGGTTGACCGAGCGATCCGAGAGCTGATGGCGGATCGCCAGCCAGCGGAGGCGGCGTACGTCGCCGCGGTAGTCCTGAACCGCGCGGCTGCTGAGCTGCACCGCCTGGCCCGAGCGGAAGCCGCGACCCGCAAGGGCCAGGCCGACTGGGGCCGCTGGGCAGGCCTGCAGAACGCGGCGCGCAACGTGGTGCTCCTCGCGAGCACCTGTCGGGACAGCGCGGCCGCGATCCTCGGCCGGAAACGCTGACGATGAACGGCCGTCAGCGAGACAGTCGAAAGATCGACGTCGCGCTCGAGAAGTAGATTGACCCGTCGCGTGCAACCGTCAGGTCCAGCCGACAGCCGTGGCCACCTTGCTCGGCGCCGGACAGGATCTGGTCGGCCGTCTGCACGCGATCGAACTCTGGCGGCGAGAGGCGGAACCTCGTCAGGTTGCCGGTGTCAAAGGCGCACCACAGCAGGTCGTCCTGCCATTCGGGGAACATGGCCCCCTGGTAGAAGCGCATCCCGGTCGGCGCCAGACGGTCGGGGCCGGAGTCCCAGACCGGATCGACGAACGTCGGGTCGCCCGGACTGCACTCGACGGTGGGATTTCCAAAGTTCGCCCCGACGTGGAACACGGCGTTGATCTCGTCACACTCGTCTGGGCCGTTGTCGGTGATGTAGACCACGCCATTTTTCGGGTTGATGTCGATCCCGTACGGGTTGCGCAGGCCGCTTGCGATCGTCGCGGAACGTGGGTCGCTCAGCTTCTTGCCCTGGTCGCCTGCCGCGCGTGGCAGGTTGTTCGGATCGAAGCGCAGCACCTTGCCGTTGAACTTCTCGGCCTTTTGAGCGTCGCGTCGGTCGATGTCGCCCTGGTCTCCTAGCGCGAGGATCAGCATGCCGTCCTTGTCGAACACCATCTTGCCACCAGTGTGGCAGCACTTGCCCGGCTCGACGTCGTTGATCAGCGTCACCGGCTGACCCACGACTCTGCCGTCCCGCTCGGTCAGCCGGACGAGCTTGCCCGCGCTCGGGCTGCCTGAGCCGGATTTGCCTTCGGTGTAGTAAACGTACAGGTAGTGGTTGGACGCGAAACTCGGGTCGAGCGCCAGGCCCACCAGCCCCTGCTCGTTACCGTCGCCAACCCGCGCTTCCCAGAGCGAGGTCGGCTCGAGCTTCCCGTCTTTGACGACCCGGACCTTCCCCCACCAGTCGTGCTCTCCACGGAACTCGCGCACCTCGACGAAGA
>JADZDV010000348.1 GCA_020850915.1 Chloroflexota bacterium
GAGCGGCAACGTGGTGGTGCGGGTTGTCGGGGAGCCGGAGACGCTGGGGTTTCCGGCGAAGCCGCACTGGGAGCTGGGCGAGTCGCTCGGGATCATCGACTTCGAGCGGGGCGTGAAACTCTCGGGCAGCCGTTTTTACCAGCTTCGTGGGGCGGGCGCGCGCTTGCAGCGTGGGCTGATCGCCTGGATGCTGGATCGGCATGCGAAGCGGGGGTATCTGGAGATCTACGCGCCGTACCTGGTGACGGGCGAAGTGATGGTCGGGAGCGGCCAGCTCCCGAAGTTCTTCGACAATCTCTACCGGGACGCGGAGGAGGACCTGTTCCTGGTGCCGACAGCCGAGGTGATCCTGGTCAACATGCACCGGGAAGAGATGCTGCCGGCGGAGGCCCTCCCGATCAACTACTGTGCCTACACGGCCTGTTTCAGGCGGGAGAAGATGTCGGCCGGGCGCGACGTACGGGGGATCAAGCGTGGCCACCAGTTTGACAAGGTGGAGCTGGTCAAGATCGTCGAGCCGGAGACGTCCGAGCAGGAGCTGGAGCGGCTGCTCGGGGACGCCGCGTCGCTGCTCGATGAGCTGGGGCTAGCGTATCGGGTGGTTCAGCTCTGCACGGGCGACCTGGGCTTCGCGATGCGCAAGACGTACGATCTGGAGGTGTGGGCGCCAGGTGTGGGCGAGTGGCTGGAAGTCTCGAGCTGCTCGAACGCCGGCGACTACCAGGCACGCCGCTGCAACATCCGCTATCGGACGGACTCGAAGGCTCGGCCGCGGTATCCGCACACGCTCAACGGGTCCGGGCTGGCGCTGCCGCGGGTGATGATCGCGGTGATGGAGCATTGTCAGCAGGCGGACGGCTCGATCGTCATCCCGGAGCCGCTGCGACCGTTCGTCGGTCTTCCGCGCATAGCGGCGGCGAGCCGCGGTTGACGACTCCGGAAAAGGGCGCATAAGATCGATCATGAGTGTTCGTCCGAGATATCGATTGGAAGAACTGAGCAAGCTGGTCTCGCTGTGCAAGCGGCGCGGCTTCGTCTTCCCCTCGAGCGAGATTTATGGCGGGTTTGCAAGCGCGTGGGATTACGGCCCGCTGGGCTCGCTCCTGAAGGCGAACGTCAAGCGAGAGTGGACCAGGGCGCTGGTGCAAGAGCGCGACGACGTCGTGCTGCTCGATTCGGCGATTCTGATGCACCCGAAGATCTGGCAGGCGTCCGGCCATCTCGAGCACTTCACCGATCCGCTGGTGGACTGCAAGAGCTGCAAACAGCGGTTTCGAGCCGACGACCTCGCGGGCGACCGGTGCCCGGATTGCGGTGGGGAGCTGACCGAGGTCCGTCTTTTCAATACGATGTTCAAGACGTTCGTCGGGCCGGTCGAGTCTGACGCCTCGGTAGCGTACCTGCGACCGGAGACAGCGCAGGGCATCTTCGTTAATTTCAAGTCGGTCCAGACGACGACGCGCAAGAAGCTGCCGTTCGGGATTGCCCAGGTGGGAAAGGCGTTCCGGAACGAGATCACGACCGGCAACTTCATCTTCCGGGTCCGTGAGTTCGAGCAGATGGAGCTGGAGTTCTTCGTGGCGCCGGGCACGGCGCCGGACTGGTACCAGCACTGGCTGGATGAACGGATGAGCTGGTGGGTCGGCCTGGGGCTGAGCCGTGACCGGCTGCGCTTCTACCACAAGCGGGGCGGCGATCTGGCCCACTATGCCCGGGCCGCGGCGGACATCGAGTTCGAGTTCCCGTTTGGCTGGGGTGAGCTGGAGGGTATTGCCGACCGGGGCAGCTTCGACCTCGCGCAGCACAGCGAGCATTCTGGCGAGCCGCTCACGTATTTCGACGAGGACTCGAAGGAGCACGTCAGGCCGGAGGTGATCGAGCCGTCGGCGGGGGTGGACCGGGCAGTCCTGGCGTTTCTGAGCGACGCGTACGACGAGGATCTGGCCGGGGACGAGACGCGGGTGGTGCTGCGCCTGCATCCGCGGGTTGCGCCGTACCAGGTGGCGGTGCTGCCCCTGTCGAAGAAGCAGCCGCTGACGGAGCTGGCGCGCTCTGTGCAGGCGCGCCTGCGTCGCCGGTACATGACGACGTTCGACGAGACAGCCAGCATCGGGCGGCGCTATCGCCGCCAGGACGAGATTGGAACGCCTTTCTGCGTGACACCGGACTTCCAGAGTCTCGAGGACCAGACGGTCACGGTGCGAGAGCGGGACAGCATGCAGCAGGAGCGGATGCACATAGAGGAGCTGCCGGCCTGGTTGGCCGAGCGGATTGGCGACTGACCCCACCCGAGATACTGGAGGCACTACGGAATGACACAGACCGCCGCTGCGCCTGGCCAGCCGGCCGTTGACCGCAAGTGGGTCTACCTGTTTGAAGAAGGCAGCGCAGAGATGCGCGATCTACTGGGCGGCAAAGGAGCGGGCTGCGCGGGAATGACGCGCGCGGGCTTGCCAGTGCCGCCTGGTTTTACGATCACCACGGAGGCGTGCAACGCCTACAGTGCCGGCCAGGCCTTCCCGGGGGGGATGTGGGAGCAGGCGATGGCGGCGCTGAAGGATGTCGAGGAGAAGACCGGCAAGGGGTTTGGCGACGAGAAGAACCCCCTGCTCGTCTCCGTCCGCTCGGGCGCCCGGATCTCGATGCCCGGCATGATGGACACGGTGCTGAACCTGGGACTCAACGAGACGACGCTCAAGGGACTGATCGCTCTGACGGACAATGAGCGGTTCGGGTACGACGCCTACCGCCGCTTCATCCAGATGTTCGGCCGGATCGTTCAGGACATCCCGGCGGAGAAGTTCGACAGAGTGTTCGACGAGGCGAAGCAGAAGGCTGGCGCGAAGCAGGACACCGACCTGTCTGCGCGGCAGCTCCAGGAGGTCGCGGAGCAGTTCAAGGCCATCGTCCGCCGGGAGACCGGCCAGGGGTTCCCGAGCGATCCTCTGGAGCAGTTGCGGCTGGCGATCGCGGCGGTGTTCCGCTCCTGGATGGGGAAGCGGGCGGTGGACTACCGGCGGGCCGAGCGGATCTCGGACGACCTCGGCACGGCGGTCAACGTCCAGACGATGGTATTCGGGAACATGGGCTTCGACTCCGGCACGGGCGTCGCCTTTACCCGCAACCCGAACACTGGCGAGCGAGTGCTCTACGGCAACTATCTTGCGAACGCTCAGGGCGAGGACGTGGTAGCCGGCATCCGGAATGCCGAGCCGATCGCCTCGATGCGCGACCACAACCCCGGGGTGTACGCCGAGTTCGAGCGTGTCGCGGGCCAGTTGGAGCAGGCGTACCGCGACATGCAGGACCTGGAGTTCACCGTCGAGCGTGGGAAGCTCTACATGCTCCAGACGCGGAGTGGGAAGCGGACCGGGCGGGCGGCGGTGAAGATCGCCACCGACCTGGTGGCAGAGGGCCTGCTCACCACCGACGAGGCGCTGCTCCGCGTCGAGCCGCGGCACGTCGAGCAACTGCTGCTGCCGCGCTTCGACGACGAGGCGAAGGCGGGGGCGCTGAGGAGCCATAGCCTGCTGGGCAGCGGGGTCCCCGCCTCCCCGGGCGCGGCTGTGGGTGAAGCGATCTTCGATCCGGACCGGGCTGAGA
>JADZDV010000349.1 GCA_020850915.1 Chloroflexota bacterium
ACACGAACACCAACGTCATCGTGATCGCCGCGACCAACCGACCGGACGTCCTCGATCCCGCGCTCCTGCGCCCGGGCCGATTCGACCGCCAGGTGGTTTTGCCCTCGCCAGACATCAACGGGCGACGCGCCATTCTGGAGGTCCACGCCCGGGGCAAGCCGCTGGACAAGACCGTCAGCGTCGAGACGCTCGCCAAGCAGACGCCGGTCTTCTCGGGCGCCGACCTGGCAAACCTGATCAATGAAGCGGCGATCCTGGCCGCCCGGCGCAACAAGAAGATCATCGGCATGCTGGAGATGGAGGAGGCCATCGACCGGGTGATCGCCGGCCCAGAGCGGAAGAGCCGCCTGATCTCCGAGAAGGAGAAGCGGGTCACGGCCTACCACGAGGGCGGCCACGCGGTCGTCGGTCGGTTCCTCTCCAACCACGACCCGGTCCACAAGATCAGCATCATCGCCCGCGGCATGATGGGCGGCTACACGCGCTATCTGCCGACCGAGGACCGCTATCTCTGGACAAAGTCCCAGTTCGAGGATCGCCTCGCCGCGACGCTGGGCGGGCACGCGGCTGAGAAGCTGGTCTTCGGCGAGATGAGCACCGGCGCCGAGAACGACATCACCGTCGCCACGAACATCGCTCGCAAGATGGTCAAGGAGTACGGCATGTCAGACCGTCTCGGCCCGGTGGCGCTGGGCCACAAGGAGGAGCTGATCGTCCTCGGCCGCGAGATCGGCGAGCAGAAGAACTACTCTGAGAAGATCGCCGAGACGATCGACGAGGAGATTCGTCGCCTGATTGACGAGGCCTACGAGAAGGCGAAGCGCATCCTCACCGAGAAACGGGAGATTCTCGACCAACTCGCCGAGACGCTCGTGCGCGTCGAGACGATCGAGGGTGAACGTCTCGAAGCGGTCTTTCGCGGAGAGCAACCGCCGGATGAGCCGCCCGGCGAGCCTGTCGAGCCGTCTCCTGCACCCTACCCGATTGACCGACCGAGCGGCCAGCCGCGCCTCATCCCCGGCCCGGTTGCTGGCTCCTAGCGCTCGCCCACAGCGACGCCCGGCGGCACGGGACGTCGAAGGTCTGACCCCGAAGCCCTGGCCGTTCGACCAGGGCTTCGCCACGCCGGCTCCAAAGGGCCAGACCGTCGGTCCGCCAGCCGTGCTCGCCGGCTCCCGCGACGGGCGTCATTCCCGCGACGGACGGCTTGAGGTCTATCTCCGCGGACGGTACGATCTCGCTGGTGGGGCGCCCGCGCGGCGTGTCGGCGAAGCGGGCAATGTCTGATACGAGGAAGCAGTACGTGGTTGAACATCTGTGGGAGGACTCGTTGTCCCGCGAGCTCTCGATCTTCACCGGTCGCGCACATCCCACGCTGGCAAGCGCGATCTGTCAGTACCTCGGCGTCGAGCTGGGGAAAGCGGAAGTCTTCGAGTTCTCCAACGAGAACATCTTCGTCAAGATCAACCAGAACGTACGCGAGCACGATGTGTTCGTTATCCAGCCGACCTATCCCGAGGTCAGCCGCAGCATCCTCGAGCTGCTGATCATGATCGACGCCCTGAAGCGAGCGTCGGCCCGTCGTCTCACGGCGGTCATCCCGTACTACGCGTACGGGCGCTCGGACAAGAAGGACCAGCCGCGCGTGCCGATCACCGCGCGCCTGCTGGCCGACATCATTCAGACGGCCGGCGCCGATCGCGTCCTGACCGTGGACCTGCACGCTGGACAGGTCCAGGGCTTCTTCAAGATCCCGGTGGACGAGCTGACAGCGGTCTACCTGCTGTCGGAGCACTTTCGGCAGATGGAGCTGATCGACCCGGTCGTCGTCTCGGCGGACATCGGCTTTGCCAAGAAGGCCAGGAACTTCGCCGAGCTCGTTGGAGCCCAGCTTGCCATCGTCGAGAAGCGCCGCGTCGGGAACGACAGCACCTCGGAGCAGCTTCGCCTGATCGGCGACGTGGCGGGCCGGAGCGCCATCGTCATCGACGATGAGATCGACACGGCAGGCTCCATCACCGGCGCGGTCGAGCTGGTGCGGCGGGAGGGCGCGCGACGGATCTTCGCGAGCTGCGTCCACCCGATTCTCTCAGGCGGCGCCGTTCCGCGCCTGCGCAGGACAGGGATCGAAGAGCTGGTCACCACGGACACAGTTCCGTTGAGCGCCGAGAAGCAGTCGATCCACAACGTGCGCGTGCTCTCCGTTGCAATGCTCATTGGGGAGGCGATCAGCCGCATTCACACTGGCACGTCGGTGGGTGCTCTCTTCGAGCATCGCTAACCGACAACCTCGTACAATGTTCGATGATCGTGCCTGGCTGGCGAGCGTCAGCATGTCCTTGGTCCTGGATCTGTCGGCGCCAGGCGGGGTGCGCACGAAACCAATCGGCCCTCGAGCCACCAGTTCCTTGACAAGCAGTTGCCGGAGGCGACTGATCTGCCGATGGCAGGACGCCGAGGCGAGCGGCGTCCGTCAGGCGAGGGCCCGCGGGCCAGGGGCTAATCCATGCTCAACGTATTCAAAGTGTTCACCAAGCGGGCGCTCATGAGAGACGCTGAGCGCTTGCGACCGGTCGTTCAGCAGATCAACGCGCTCGAGCCTGACATGGAGGTCATGTCCGATACCGAGCTGCGCGATCTGACGGCGGAGCTGCGCGAGAGGGTCCGGGGAAGCGACGACGTTGCCTCCGCTCTGGAAGACGTCCTTGTCGAGGCGTTCGCCGCGGTGCGGGAAGCGAGCCGTCGAAAGATCGGCCTGCGCCACTACGACGTCCAGTTGATCGGCGGCGCCATCCTCCACAGCGGCCGGATCGCCGAGATGCGGACTGGTGAAGGCAAGACACTGGTCGCCACCTGCCCAACCTACTTGAACGCGCTCTCGGGACAGGGCGTCCACGTCGTCACCGTCAACGACTACCTGGCTCGCCGCGACGCGCAATGGATGGGACCGGTCTATCACGCGCTCGGCCTGAGCGTCGGCGTGATCCAGCACGAGTCGGCGTTCATCTTCGACCCCGACTATCACAGCAGCGACCTGTCCTACGTGCGCCTGCGGCCGGCGAGGCACCGACGCGAGGCGTACGCCGCTGACATCACCTACGGCACGAACAACGAGTTCGGCTTCGACTACCTTCGCGACAACATGGTGCTGGACGCCAGCCAGCTCGTTCAGCGAGAGCTGAGCTTCGCGATCGTGGACGAGGTCGACAACATCCTGATCGATGAAGCGCGAACGCCGCTGATCATCTCAGGACCGGCCGAAGAGTCGACCGATCTCTACGCTCAGTTCGCCCGGCTTGTGCCCCGCCTCCAGAAGGAGCGCGACTTCACCATCGAGGAGCGCACCCGCTCTCTCAACATCTCAGAAGACGGCTACGACCGGATCGAGCAGATGCTGGGGATTGCGAACATCCACGATCCCAGCAACTACCAGCTCACCCACTACCTCGACAACGCCATGAAGGCGCAGTTCCTCTACGAGCGGGACAAAGAGTACATCGTGGAGGACAACGGAGAGATCGTGATCGTGGACGAGTTCACCGGTCGCAAAATGCCCGGCCGCCGCTACAGCGAGGGTCTGCACCAGGCCATCGAGGCAAAGGAAGGGGTGCACGTTCAGCGCGAGAACATCACCCTCGCTCGGATCACGTTCCAGAACTACTTCCGCTTGTACGACAAACTCGCGGGCATGACCGGCACCGCGGCCACGGAGACCGAGGAGTTTCGGCGGATCTACAACCTCGAGGTCTCGCAGGTGCCGACCCACCGCCCGATGGTCCGGAAAGACAACCCCGACCTGGTGTTCAAGACGGAGAACGCCAAGTTCAACGCGGTGGTGGACGAGCTTGCCTCGCACTACGAGAACGGTCGCCCGGTCCTTGTCGGCACGACCTCCATCGAGAAGTCGGAGCGGCTCAGCCATCTGCTGACGAAGCGAGGCGTCCCGCACAACGTGCTGAACGCCAAGCAGCACGAACGAGAAGCTGGCATCATCGCCCAGGCAGGCCGCCCGAAGATGGTCACCATCGCCACCAACATGGCGGGCCGCGGCGTGGACATCCTCCTCGGCGGCAATCCGGCCGCCATGGTCGACGAGACGCTCAGGACTCAGAAGATCGAGCCGACCGAGGCCACGGACGAGCAGCGTGCAGAGGTCCTCGCCACGCTCGAGGGCCAGGTGAACAGTGACCGGGAGCTCGTGGTTGGACTGGGCGGCCTCCACATCATCGGAACGGAGCGCCACGAGTCGCGCCGGATCGACAACCAGCTTCGCGGCCGCGCCGGCCGCCAGGGCGACCCCGGCTCATCCCGCTTCTACGTCGCGCTGGACGACGAGCTGATGCGGCGTTTC
>JADZDV010000350.1 GCA_020850915.1 Chloroflexota bacterium
GAACATGACGTCGGCGGGTCGACCACCCTGCAACGTGTTTCGGGCGCACCCCCCTTGCCGCGACAGCCAGGCAACCCTTCGGTAGAATGGAAAAGGATGCGCTGGCCGCGGCGACCGAGGGGCTCGGACGGCGGCCGGAGCGCACGACTGGAGCGCGCTATGCCTTCGCTGAACGTTGGAGACCGGGCGCCGGACTTCACGCTCCCCGCGTCGGACGGCAGGACCATCCATCTAGCCGACCACCTCGGGCGGCGCCCGATCGTCCTGGCGTGGTACCTGTTCGACTTCGGCAAGATATGAACGGTTGAGCTGTCCGAGTTTCGTGACGCGGCACCCCAGATCCGAGCGTACGGCGCCGAGCTGTTCGGTATTAGTGTCGAGAGCGACCGCGCCCACCGAGCCTTCGCGGAGAGCGAGGGCATCGACTTCCCGCTGTTGAGCGACTTCAATCGCGAGGCCGTGGTGGCGTATGGCGTCCAGCACGCCGAATGGCGCGGCATGCGCGGGATGTCCAAGCGGGCCGTCTTCGTCCTCGCTCCCGACGGCTCCATTCGCTACAAGTGGGTCACTGACGATCCCTCGCGGGCTCCGCACATCCCGGACGTCCTGGACTGCCTGAGCGAGCTCCAGAGCACCTCAACCCCGGAGTCGCGGCCCTCTGACTGACCGCGATCGCTTTCGGGCATTCGGACGCTGGCTCGTGCGAGCCAGGTTTGTCGTGCTGGCGGGCTGGGCCGTCCTGCTGCTCGCCTGCGCCCCACTTGCGCCCCGCGTCTTCCAACGTCTTCAGCCCGGCGGCTTCGGCAGCGATCGGTTCGAGTCGCAGCGCGCAGCCGACGAGCTCCAGCGGCAGCTCGGCTACAATCCCGCGACGCTCGTGGTCGTGTTCAGCAGCGACCGCCTCCGCTACGACGACCAGGCGTTCCGGGATGCGCAAGCGACCGCGCTCGCCCGGGTGCGAGACGACCCGGACGTCGCCAGCGTCGTCACCCAGGTCGAGAATGCGCGCCAGGGCTCGACCGACGGACACGCGGCCTACGCGACGATCGCCCTCCGCTCGGCGCCGGAGGCGTTCCGAACGGTCGTGCCCCGCGTGCGAGCCGAGCTTGCGCCGACCGAACTGCAGACCGTCATCACCGGCGCCCCGATCTTCTACGCCGACATTCTCGCGGTCACGGAGCGAGATCTTCGCCGGGCGGAGCTGACCTCCTTTCCGTTCGCGGCGCTCGCCCTCCTGCTGGTGTTCGGTTCGGTTGTCGGAGCGATCGTCCCCGCCCTCATGGGAGGCACGGCCGTCCTGGTGACGCTCGGGGCGCTGGTGCTCATCTCGGGCCTGATGGAGCTCTCCATCTTCGCCCTGAACCTGGTCACCATGCTCGGGCTCGGCCTGGGCATCGACTACTCCCTTTTCATCGTGAGTCGCTTCCGCGAGGAGCTCGCGCGCGGGTTAGACGTCGAGCAGGCCGTCGCCAGCACGGTGGCGACCGCCGGCAAGGCAGTGCTGGTCTCAGGCCTGACCGTCTTCGTCGGCCTGCTGGGACTCATCTGGTTTGAGTACATGGCGTTGCGCTCGATGGGCGTGGCGGGGGCGCTGGTCGTGGCCTGCTCGGTCGCCACGGCCCTGACACTCCTGCCGGCCGCGCTGGCGATCGTCGGGCACCGCGTCAACGCCCTGCCGGTGCTTCGTCATCGCGATTCCGAAGGCGGCTTCTGGGCCGGTCTGGCGCAACGGGTCATGCGTCGCCCAGGCCTCGTCTTCTGCGGCGTCCTGCTGCTCCTCGGCCTGCTGGGCTCTCCCTTCCTCCGAGTGCAGCTCGGCGCGCCGGACGCCAGCATCCTGCCACGAGACGTCGAGTCCCGCCGCGGGTTCGACCTGCTGCGAGAGCGGTTCGGCGCCGGCGAGCTGGCACCCATAACGATCAACGTCCATGCGCCGGGCTCGATCTTCGATCCGACCGCGATCGACGCCCTCTCTGACTTCGTGGACGAGCTGCGCCAGGACGATCGTGTGCTGCGCGTTGACAGCATCGTCAGCCTCGACCCGCGCATCAGCCGCGACCAGTACAAGCTCCTCTATCGTCCGGCCCTACGCACCGGCGACGCCGGCCGCATCCCCGACGCCTATGCCCGCGGTATCGTCCAGGAGATCACGCGGCCTGGCTACACGCTGGTGCGCGTCACCAGCCGTTACGGACAGACGACGCCAGAGAGCAAGTCGCTCGTTGAACAGATTCGCGCGACCAGGCTGGGAGCAGGCCTGGCGATCGAAGTTGGCGGCGGAACGGCCGGTGTAGTGGACTACGTCGACGGATTGTACGGTGGCTTTCCACCGGTCCTCCTGTTCGTCGTCATCTCGACGTACCTGCTCCTGCTCGCCCTGCTGCGCTCGGTGCTGCTGCCGCTCAAGGCGATCGTCATGAACACGCTGTCGCTCGTCGCCAGCTACGGCGCCCTGGTCGCGGTGGTTCAGGAAGGGATGTTCGCCAAGCAGCTTGGCTTCACACCGCCCGGCTTCGTCGAGGCGTCGCTGCCGATCATCATGTTCTGCGTGCTGTTCGGTCTGTCCATGGACTACGAGGTGTTCCTGCTCGCGCGGATCAAGGAGGCGTACGATCAGAGCGGCGAGAACACGGCGAGCGTGGCGCAGGGGCTGGAGCGCAGCGGGCGGATCATCACCAGCGCGGCGCTGATTATCGTGCTGGTCAGCGGCTCGTTCGCCCTGGCGGACATCGTCCTGATCAAGGCGCTGGGCCTCGGCACCGCGGTGGCGGTCCTGCTCGACGCGACGGTTGTCCGCGCCCTGCTGGTCCCCGCTACGATGCGGCTGCTGGGCAGTTGGAATTGGTGGATGCCCGGTCGCGCGGATCGTCCAATCGCCAGACGAGCGCCTGCGCCAGAGCTGGAGTGATCGTGGGCATCGCGAATCAGATGCGCTCGAGTCTGGCGCGGGCCGGAGCGCGGCTCATGCTGGGATTCGCTCTGTGTCTGCTGTCCGGCTGCGCCGCGCCGTCATCGCCGCTCGCACCGAAGCGCGCGCCCGATCCCACCCCGGTGTACTCGCCGCTGACCCTTCCGAAGGACGAGGCGCCGCACCAGGACCTGACCGAGTGGTGGTACTACACCGGCCACCTCCAGGCCGATGACGGCCGCCA
>JADZDV010000593.1 GCA_020850915.1 Chloroflexota bacterium
AGGTGCTGCACCCGACCTCACGGCCCCCAACTCGCGGATGGCAAAACCTTGTCCGCTCACCGGCGGTGCAGTATCCTATCGTAGAGAAGATCCGCAACAAGCAAGGGGCTGGCCATGGACCGAGAGACGTTCACCGCGACGATCCAGGCATTCCAGAACCGGAGACCGTTCAAGCCGTTCACGGTGGCTTTGGTGGACGGGGAACGATACGAAGTCGATCGCCCCAACGTCCTCGCACTGGGCGACGGCGCGGCGGTTCTGCTCGCGCCAGGCAACGTGCCGGTGTTCTTCGATCACGAGGGCGTCAGCCAGGTCATCGGCGACCTGTCCGGCCGCGGGGCCGAGGCCGGCTGAAGAACGCCGAACAACTCTATGGCCGAATGGCACTTGCGCTCGCAAGTCTTATTTTATCAGGGTTTCTGTCGTCACGCTTCACAATTTCCCTTGTTGCCAGTAGCTAATTCTGCGCCGCTCACATTCCTGTCACTCCTCCACACTCAGCCGATATCGAACAGAAATCCTTCCCACTCCTCGGCCCGGCCCCGCGCGCACCCCGGCACCAACCCGGCTGGCCACCGTGTCTTTCGGACTTGCTCCCCCGATCACTACCCGCTTCCCTTGGCCTCCTCACGCGATCCTGCCCCGCACCAACTCACTTACCCCGGACACTCCAGCAGCATCGTGGCACGCGCTTCCGCACGCGGCTGGTTTAACAGGGGCAGACGCTTCGACCGACGCTTCACACGGCGAGGTTCCACACGATTGGGACGATTTCCTACGCGATGCGTTCCCAACGCCAACCACAGGATCCGAACCGCACGCTCCAAACCCTCTCCCGCACTGCACTGCAGCAGCCAGCGGAAGGCATTCAACGTCTGCACACCTCCCGCAAAACTCAGTTGACGAGGGCTCACACCCGCTGACCGACTCGCCGCGGCCAACGCTTGACGCACCAGATTGTAGCCCAACAGGTGCGTCCAGATCTCCTTGGCCAGCATCTCCGGCGTCTTACAACTCAGCACCTTCAGATGCAGCGTTTGCTTGATGCTCCGCAGATCCAGTTCTATGTGCCAACGCTGATGATACAGATCTGCTATATCCTCACGACTGTACGCCGTCGCATCCAGCAGACTCGTCACCACGGTCAACGTACGCGTCCGTGCCCCCGGCACCTGCACCACCACACCCACCTCCCGCAACTCCAACTGCGCCGGCAGCGACTCGTACAACTCCACTGACATCCACCCCGGACGCGGTGGACGCGGCCAGAACACCACATGATCCTGATGCCCCAGACGACGTCCCCGGCCAAAATCACAACGACGCCGCTGGTGCAGCCGAAATGCCACATCGACGCCACGCTGCCGCAGCAAGGCGATCTGCCAGTACGAACATTGGTAGCGATCCGCCACCACCACATCACCTGCGCAGATCTGCATCAGCAGCGACCGCAGTAACGCTGTTTCCCCCGTCTGCTTGCCCTGGTAGGGACCGAAAGCCGCCCCGGTCAGGGCCGCCGTGGCGAAGCTGAGCAGGACCACCATACGGATCAGGGGGAAGCCCAGCCCACGCCGTTGGCTGGACGGTTGCGGATAGGCCGCTTGATTGGCAGGCGTATCCGGTGCGGACAGCACGGTACCGTCCACGAGTTTGACGGGGCGGCCGTGCCACAGCCAGTTCCGTTCCGCCTGTTCCTCGAGTGTTTGGCCGATGTGGTAGGTCAAGCGTCGCAGAAAGGCCTCGGGCAGTTGGGCGCGGGCCAGGCAGTAGGCACCGGTATTGGCCGAACAAGGTCCGCGGCCCAGAGAGGCGTAGAGGACGAGGACGCGTGCGACGGCGGCGGTGCAGGCCTTGGTATCGCTCAGGCACTGGGCGAGGAAGGCCCAGAGCGTGACGGGTGGGGTGTAAACCGCGTTGGGCCGCTGTCCAAAGTGTACGCCTTCCTCGCGGGCGAAGCGTTCGAGGAGCGCTTCGGGAAGTAGCTGCTGGAAGGGCAGTCCGGGATCCTGTGCGAAGGAGCGGAAGACGGAGGCAAAGGTCGGTCGGTGCGGGGCTTGATAGAATGGCATGGGACTCCCCTGCCCTGAGAAGGTTGCCACGCCGACCAGGCAAGGGAGTCCCTGTGAACTGGGTTAAGGTAGGCAAGGGATACCCGGTAGCAAGTGAACGTATGGTCAAAAACGTGGCAAAATGAAACCTCGCTACGGGGAGAGTGGTCGCGGTGCGCGCTTGCCGGCGCGCAAGTGCCATTCGTCCCAGACGCTTGTTGGTGAAACAGTTGATCAGACTGACGTTATTCGTATCCCGGTCAATGATGATCTGTTCGCAGATCATCAGGCCAAGCACAGTTGGTAACGGCACTCCAGCACTCGGTTGCATGTTGCACCTCATCCCTGGACAACACGTCTCTCTGTTATACCACAGGCGATGCCTTCATGCCTACCGCCTCGCGGACCAACCGCATCGTCACCGACGCTGTCTCGCGAGCCCGCCGCGCTCCGCGTGCCAGCACCTCCTCCACGTAGCCGGGATCCTTCACCAGTGCCGCCCGCCGCTGGCGTGCGGTCGCGAAGTACTCCTCAATGGTGCCCAGCAGCAGCTTCTTCGCGTCGCCGTAGCCGATCTTGCCGCCGCGATACTTCTCGGTCAACTCCGCCCTTTCCGCCTCCGACGCGAACAGGCTGTAGAGCGTAAATACGTTGCACGTCTCCGG
>JADZDV010000351.1 GCA_020850915.1 Chloroflexota bacterium
CTCGCTGGCCACGTACGCCAGGACCGTGACCAGCTCCAGCCACTTTGCCACCTCCTTGAAGGTCAGGCCAAGGCGAGCGGCAACCAGGCTGGAGGAGAGGGTGACCAGCACGATCAGCGCGAAGCCGGCCAGTACGGCGCCGCCCGCCAGGCGCATCTCTCGCCGCCGGAGCGCCTGGCCGAGCCAGGAGAGGAGCAGCAGGGCGAACAGCGGCTCAACCGCCGTCACGGAGAAGTCGCCGGCTTCGATCGTCACCAGGGTGGAGAACGGGACCGATGCGAGCAAGAGCAGCAACGCGATCAGCGGCTCGACGAGGCCCGCCACGGCGGCGACCAGCGCCGCGGCAATTCCAACACCGGCCTCCAGCGGAAGCGCGGCGACGAGGCCCGCCAGAACGAACCCGCCAGCGGCAATGCCCGCCTCGGGCAAGAGACACCGCGGCTTCATGCTAGCGGCTCTAAACGCGAGCGCGCGCACGTAAGACCTCTCAGGGTGCAGGGTTCGGAGCGCGCGATAGAAGAGCCCGCGCCGGTGTGTTGAGCGCTGGATTCTAGCTCACTGACCGGGGCATCCCCCACTGGCAGGACGCGCCAGTTCGTAGATTCTGACGGTCGGTCCTGGACGCTCCCGCTGCCAGAGGCTCCAGAACGGCAGCGCTGTGTCGTCGACGTGCATCCGAACGGCCGTGCCGCCTGGCCCGGCGGCGAACGTCACGACTGGTGGACGACCGCGGTCCAGCAGCTCGTAGCCGGTGGGGCTCTCGCCGGGACGGCTCGTCGTCCGCTGTCGTTCATAGCGGTAGCTCGACACCAGCAGGTAGCGCGCATTCTGGCAGGCCAGACGACGCAGGACCGCCGCGTCCGTCAACGAATCGAAGGACACCTCCTGCCAGGGATCGGTTCGCGGATACCCCTCCACGGCGATCGGCAGACTGTAGAGCTGTGCCGCGACCTTTGTGCCGGCGGGCGCATGCGCGCGTAGCCAGTCCTGCGCCTCCAGGCGGGTATCGGTCTCCGTGATGAGATCGTCGTGCCGAGCCGAGAGGACGATCGACGGCCCCAGCGCGACGAGTGTCAGGACGATGGCAAGCGCCGGCCGGAGGCGGGCCGGCGGCGCGAGCTGGACGAGCTCGCGGATGCCGACGACCGCCAGCAGGCAGACGAAGGGAACCACCGGCAAAGCAAAGCGCGCGAAGAAGAGCGGCTTGCCGAACATCGCGCCGAGATAGAGCAGCGGCGGCGCCAGGAGCATGAGCGCCTGGGCGGGCCGGCGCCAGACCAGCGCCATGGCGCCCGCGAGCGAGAGCAGGAGGGCGGGGAGACCGATACCCTGGAGCAGCGTTCTACCGTAGAGCGCGGGGACCGGGTCTGGCTCCTGGCCGGGCCAGCGGCTGTTCCCGGTCCTGAGCTGCTGTGCGAAGCCGCTCATCACATCGGCAGGAGTGACGATGACCTCAGGCATCCCCAGGACGAACCCGAGGATGGCCGCGCCTCCGACGATCGCCACGTTGCGCGCGGCCCGTCCCAGGAGGGCCGGTGCAAACAGGCCAGCCGCTCTGGGGCGCAACCCAACGGGTCCGAACCAGGCGGCCGCGAGCGGCGCGGCCAGACCGATGGCGAAGTTGTACTTGGTCGCGGCCGCGAGTCCGATCGCGAGGCCGGCCCCGGCAAGCCATCGCGCATCTGGCCGGCAGAGCGCCCGCGCCGAGCACCAGAGGCCCAGGCCGAGCAGGCAGCTCGCCGGCACGTCGTTCAAGGCCAGGTGAGAGAGGTGAACAGGCAGGAACGCCGCGGCGTAGAGCAGCCCGGCGGCCAGGCCAGCCCAGCAGCCCCAGAGGCTGGCCGCGGTCAGGTACAGCAGCGCAACGGCCAGGGCGCCCAGTATGGCGACGGTGATCCGGGCCGCGGCGAGGCGGGCGCCGATGCTGGCCTGCTCTCGGGTGGCCGGGGTCGGGGGGAGGTACGCGGGACTCACCATGCCGAGCACGGCGAACTCGCCGGACAGCAGGTGACGGAACAGAGAAGGGTTGCGGAAGTCCACCTCGTTCGGATCGCTGGAGCCGAAGCGAACGGCGCGTGTGACGTACTTCAGCTCGTCGAAGTACAGCGCGGACGGCAATTGCCAGTCGAACGTCCAGACGCGGGGGAGCAGGGCCAGGAGGAAGACGCCCACCACGAGCCAGCCTCCAGCGGCCGGCCAGGGAACCCGCGCGGTACGCTGCTCGGACTGGGCTGGCGAGAGGAGCACAGCGGACAACAGTGGACTCCAGCCCCCCTGAGCGGGGAGCTTGCTCCGGTTGAGTGTAATGCAGCGAGAAGCTGACGCGGGGAGATGGCCGGAAGAGGTGGCGTGCCCGTCTCCGTCTTTCTTCGCTCGTGATTGTGGCGCATCCCTCCATGAAAGAACTCACGCGCACCCTGGCCGCAAGCGCGCCTTCCGGAGCTGCCATCAAACGACGGATGATGGCAATTGCTGTTGGTGTGAAGCGCTGTCGAGAGCGCCGCCTCAACCCAGGTAGCGGTTCAGGCTCTGCGGGAAGCCCGGGCGGCCCTGATAGGTGTCCCGCCCGACGAACCGCCCCGTCTCCGGATCATAGTACCGCGAGCGAAGGTTGATGGAAGTCGCTGCGGGCCGTGCCGCCCGACCAATACCGGGCAGGCTGATGCATCTGAATGGAGCAGGTGATACTAGCGGGTGAAAGATAAGCTTAGAACTTCTGCCATTTCGGTCTCGACATCATCCGTATAAGAAACGTACCGCAGTGGTATGCCATCCTTCAGTCGGAACGTCGTCTCGTCTCTTACTATGAACCTCCTCCCCTGAACGTTACCAAACTCGGATTCAATAAATGCATCCGCCAGACCATCAGAGCCGACTGGAAAAGTCTGGCCAGACTTAATCGCAATCTGAGGAAGTCGTCCGGGGACCATCCACCGCGCCGGTACCTGACTCGTGCCCTCCCTCCGTAGCCGCTCGGACTCCTTGCGTGTCTCCGAGCACGTACGCGGATCAGGCAGCGGTATGAGAACCTTTCCCGGCGGCGCCTTGCGTTCTTGCAGGGAAGAGGGTTGAATAAAGACTGAGCAAAACTCCATGCTATCAATGTACGTCAGTTTCGTCACGTACCATTCATCGCGCCTGGATGGACGCTTGTCAAGGTCAATCTTGCTCCGATAGACCATGGTGAACGGTGGCCACGGTTCGGAGGAAGAAGTCTGAGCCTGGTCGGTCGCCGTGCCTTCGACCGGCTGTTCTGGCTGGTGCATGGTCATGGC
>JADZDV010000352.1 GCA_020850915.1 Chloroflexota bacterium
GCCGCAGAAAAGCATCTTGATAGGTCTGGTCAGCGACAATCTCACCGAGTGCATCAGTGCCTGCTCTGGAACCAGTATCAAGAATTGCCCCGAAGGTCTCCCCGATCTGTTCCGGACGCACTGGTTCGACCATATCAAACAGCGGCAACTGCCGTGCTGGCACGGTGAACCTCACGCAGAACCGGAAGCTTCCGGCGACCGGCTCAGAGACTATCACGTCGAAGGCGCGCCGGACCTCAGGCGAAACAGGACCCGCCATGCGTACCGGTAGGCCGGCCAGGTACTCGTACACCCGTACGGCATAGCGCGCCACCTGATCGATCTTCTGAGCAACGGTACTCAGTCGTGCCATCCCGGCGCCCACCCCTGGCCCACGGAGAATCCACTCGTACGACCCCGGGAGAAGCGAGCGTCCGTCGAGGAGCACGCTCCGTTCGAACTTCATTTCGTCAAGCAGCCGATCCAGGTCGTCACGGGCAAAATCGGGCAGATCGGTGCGCCCCAGGAAGGCGTGCGCATGGCGGATCGCCTCGTCAAGGGCCCCGGCCTTGCGGAACAGCGCTACACTGCTGACAGCAACGATGCCGCGTGTCTTGCGTCTCTCTTCCGGGATCAGTTCGAATGCGTGCGCTTCGGCGATTCCCGCGTCACGATAGAGCGCGGCCGCTTCCTTCATCCGCCCTTGTATGGCGAGCCGATCGGCTTGCCCCATCAAGAGCTCAGCCTGGCGATGGATATCGAGAGACATCGCTACGTCCCTACAGTTCGGAAAGCGATTCGCGCGCTCAGAAAGCCGACCACTCCCACAATAGCAGGATACGGTGAACGACCCCTACGCGCCTGCTCTACCTTGAGCCTAACTCTAGCTCCTAACCGTGAATCGTCATCGCGGTCGATGCCTGAAACTTCGAGACGCAGCAGATCGTCTCTTTCCAGGTCCAGATCGGGATCGGTCGAAACTTCCGCGTCGACAGGGATCATGTACCAGTCCGAGCCCGTCAGGCCTTCCGACCGACGGAGCGCCACCAAGCGCATGTGTGCCTCAGCGGCGGCCAGGGCAAGACAGTACGCGCCGTCCCGAGTAGCTTCATCGTGGTTGGCGCATCCCCGGATCTGCTCTGAACTCGGCTCTTGCCACTCGGCGATGTACACGGCCACGGGTCCGTCGTCTATGCGGACTATCCACGCTCTTGGCGATCGGTGATGCCGTTGCATGCACACGCTCGCCGTCTCCGCATAGCCCTCGCCGACTCCGGGCGGCACACCAGGATGCCGTCTGTGCAAGTCGCTGATTCCGAGATGGACGACGCGACTCGCCGACTCCGATTCCACGCAGCGCTCCAGGCAGATGTTCCCCGTTTGCAGGCCAGCCGAGTATACCGGTGTCGAGGACACCCCTCAAGCTCTCGACTTCAGCGAGCAAACGAGTACAAGATGGCGGAGCACTGTGCTGAATCTGACGCCTGGGCAATGCCTGGGGCAATGCCATTGACGTACGATTCATCTTCATGAGTTCCAGGTATAGAAAGCTAGTCAGCCCGCAAGGCAGCGACAAGCTCAAGGCGCGCCTCAAGCCGGTGCTGCTCTGGATCTGGAAGAACGTTCCCTTTCCCGCCTGGGCGCGGCTGGCCTATCTGGACCTGACGCATCCACGATTCCTGATTGGCGTCATGGCGCTGATCCAGGACGAGCAGGGGCGGGTGCTGACCCTCGAGCACACCTACCGCCGACGGTACGCCTGGGGGCTGCCCGGCGGGTACGTCAAGCGGCGCGAAGCGCCTTACGAGGGGCTGCTGCGCGAAGTGTGCGAGGAGACGAGCCTGCGCGTGGAGATCGAGGCGCTGCTCGGAGCCGAGCTGTACAGCCCCTTCCATCTCGACCTGCTCTATCGCTGCCGGGTCGTGAGCGGCGAGTTCCGGCCCAGCTCGGAGGTGCGCGCGTTCCGGTACGAGCCGGCCGACCACCTCGACCACATCCTGCCGAACCAGGTGAAGATGCTGCGCCTGGCCGGGGTCATTCCCGCGTGACCACGTAGATTCCCGCCAGGATGATGGCCCCACCGGTGAGGAAGACCGCGCTCAGCGGCTCGCCGAGGACCAGCCAGGCCAGCAGGCCGCCGACGATCGGCTGCGCGAAGAAGAAGACGCCCACCACGGAGGCGTCGAGGGTCTCCATCCCCTTGTACCAGAGCCACCAGGCCAGCGCCGTGGAGGCCAGTCCCAGGTAGAGCACGGCCGGCAGAGCGACAGGCTCGAGGTGGGGAGCTCCCCGCCAGACAACCTCCACCGTCGTGAGCCCTGCCAGGAACGGGAGGCCAGCCAGGGCGCTCATGGCGGTCGCCGGCAGCGGGCCGTACGCTCGCACGAGGGACTTGCCCAGCACGGTGTAGAGCGCCCAGCCAGCCGCCGAGAGGAGGAGCAGCAGATTGCCCGGCACAGACCCTCCGACCAGCAGGTCGTCGAACCGCTCCCCGCCCAGGACGACCACCACGACTCCGAACAGCGCCAGGAGCGTGCCACCCACGACCTGGCGGGTCAACGGCTCGCCGGCCAGGCGCCAGGCAAAGAAGCCGACGAACGCGGGTGTGGTGGTGGTCAACAGCGCGCCTTGCTGGGCGTTGGCGAGGTCCGTCCCGAGGAACTGCGTCGCCAGCGTCAGGGCGAGGGTCACGCCAAGCACGGCCAGGCGGCCAGCCTCGGCGCGACCGGGCCGCGCCACCCGGGTCACGCCCAGAAAGAGCGCCAGGGCCAGCCCGCCCAGGAGCAGGCGCAGCAGCGCCAGCGTGACCGGCGGCACGCTGGAAAAGGTTGCTTTCGAGACGACGTACATGCCGCCCCAGATCGCCGAGGCGGCGAGCGGGGCCAGAGCGGCACTCGCGGACACGCCGCGATTGGGAGCGGCAGCGGATCTCACCGCGGGCGCACGAGCTTCGATCTGTTGCCGCTCGCTGGCACTAGACCAGAGCCAGCGTGAGACCCTCGGACGCTGCCCGCGCAGCCGTCTGGATCCCACCTCGACTCTGCTCTATGCCGATCCGAGCACCCGGTAGAGATTCGAGATGAGCGAGCTGACCTCGGCCAGGAGCAGTTCGCGCCGCGGCGGCTCCAGCAGCTCAGAGCGCTCGAACAGCTCGCGGACGGCCTCCACGTTGCCGTCTTGCTCGGTCCCAAACCAGTCGGTCCAGGGATAATCGTCCAGATCCCCAACCCCGGCAAAGTAGCGGAGCGGAAGCCGGCTGAGGCGGGCGATGGCGACCAGAGCCTCCAGGCTGGGCTCCTGGCGACCGGTCTCCCAGTTCGAGATGGTGACGTTGGAGAACGCCTTGCCGCGGCCCATCATCGCGGCGATCTCGCGGCCAAAAACCTCGAGGTTCTGACCTCCCAGGCGTTCGAGTCGGACCCGACGGATCCGCGGGCCAAGCAGGGCCCTGACGGAGCCGTATGCAGTGCAGTCGTCGGAGAACTGCTCGCTGAGGAGCGTGGCGTCGTCTAACATAACGTCCGAGTATAGCTGGCGTCCGGCTCTGGGGCAGCAGCCCGGCACGTTGGTCCCCCTGCCGCCGTTAACTACCCAGAGAGCTCCTGGGGAGGCATCACGGGGTGCGAAAGAGCCGATCGGACCCGGCCAACGAGGCGTCGATGGCGCTCAGTCGAGCCATGCTGGTCGCGGCGCTCGTGACCATCGTCGCGGTCGAGCTGCTCTCGGACCTGGTGCTGACGAGCATCGCACCGCCGAATCGCCCTCCGGTGCGAGCCGGCATCCTGATCCTTGCGATGGGCATCATCGCCATGACGCTGCACGCGCGCCTCGCGCGAGCGGCCCGCGCTCACGCTCGCGCGGCCGAGCGTGAGCGCATGCTGCGCGAGCTGGGTGCCGCGCTCGCCGCCGAGCTGGACCTGAGCTCCCTCCAGCAGCTCGTGGCTCAGCAGGCGCGAGAGCTGGCCGGTGCCGACCTCGCCTTCCTGGCCACACCTGACCAGAGCGGCTACAAGGCGATCAGCGTCTCGCCGCGCGGTCCTAACCGCCTGCTTGGACAGCGCCTGCCCATCGAGGTTGGCGCCGCCGGGGCAGCGGGCATGGCGCTCAAAGAGCGCAGACCGGTCGTGGTTTCCCAGGAGCGGAGCCAGTCGGTCCTGACATCACGCCGCGAGCTGTTCCTCTCGGACAAGACGGCCTCAGCGATGGCCGTGCCATTGCTGGCCCGGGGCGGAGTCCAGGGCCTGCTGGGGCTTCACGCGGACGCGGCGGACGCGTTCGATGCGTCAACAGCCGACCTGCTGGCGCTCTTCGCGGACCAGGCGTCCGTTGCGCTAGAGAACGCGCGCCTCTTCCAGGACGTCGCCGAGATCGAAGGGCACGCTCGCTCGGCGCGGCTGAAGGACGAGTTCCTCTCCACCGTGGCGCACGAGCTACGAACACCCCTTGGCCCCATCCTCGGCTACATCGAGCTGCTGACGATGCGCCAGACATCAGAGGAACAGCGGGCCATCATGCTGACCGAGATCGCCACGGGCGTTCAGCACCTGAACGTGCTGATCGCCGATCTGCTGGATCTTGGCCGCATCGAAGCGGGCCGGCTCGGTCTGACCCCGATCGAGCTGGACCTCGCCCTGCTGCTCGAAGAGGCCCGCCTGCGCTGGAGCGAGCAGGAGGCAAAGCACCGGTTCGTGCTGGCCGTGCCGGACAGGCTGCTGGTCCAGGCCGACCCGAACCGCGTTCGGCAGGTCGTGGACAACCTGCTGTCCAACGCCGTCAAGTACTCGCCGAAGGGCGGACGGGTGCTGATCTCGGCCCGGCAGGCCACGGACGGCAGCGTGCACGTTCGGATCAGCGACCAGGGTATCGGGATGACGACCGACGAGCTGGTACACCTGTTTGAGAAGTTCTACCGAACGGGAGCAGCCCGCGAGGCAGCTTCCGGCACCGGCCTCGGCCTGGCGCTGACCAGGCTGGTGGTCGAAGCACACGGCGGTGCGATCAGTGCCGAGAGCGCAGGGCCAGGCCAGGGCTGTGCGTTCAACTTCTGGCTGCCGGCCGTCGCGGGCAGGACAAACGGAACTGTTGGCGCCGCGGGTAGCGGGCGGTTCCCCGTAACGGCCGGCGTCTGGTGAAAAACACGCCCACCTGGACTGCGAAGTGCACCGATTGCACCGTCTCGCGCGAGGCAAGTCGGACGTTTACTCACCCAGTGCGCGCCCTGGGTCCAGGCGCGTGACCGGGCGGTTTCGCCGCGCGCCAACGTCCATATCAGCAACGCCGCACAGCGTAAAGGGGAGAGGCCGTGAGCCAGTTCATCGACACGCCCGCGCGACTCCTACGAGCAGCGATCGAGCCCGCCAGGGGTCAGACGGTGGTCGAGGTTGCCCTGATCCTCGTGTTCATCGCGCTAGTCGCCATCGCGGCGCTGGGCGCATTGGGCACCTCTGTCTCGACCTGGATGGCTCCCATCAACGCTGGCTTCTGAGCTTCGGGGCCCGCTCCGCGCTAGCGCACCGTCACGAGCTGCACGGTCCGATCCTGGCGGCCGATCGCCAGGAGGGAGCTTCTCGCCCAGGCCAGGGAGAAGATCGGGCCCCGCGCAGCATCCAACGCCGCGGCCTGAACGAGTCGCCCATCCTGGACCTGCCAGAGCCTGACGCTCCCATCCTCACCACCACTGGCGAGCAGCCGACTGTCCGACGACCAGGCCAGCGCCCAGACAGTGCCACGATGCACCACCAGCGGGGAGGTCTGGCGTGTGGCGGCGCTCCAGAGGCGCGCCTCGCCATCAGCGCCTCCGATCGCCAGCCAGCGCCCGTCCGGTGACCAGGCCAGGGCCTTGACCTCCGCGCGCAGGCCCACGATTGACGTGGCCTGGCGAGTCGCCAGATCCCAGAGGATGACCTTGCCGGAGCCGTAGCCGACGGCCAGCCGGCCATCGCCCTGGCTCACCGGCTCCCAGGCCAGGGCAAACGCCGCCGTCTCGGGGGCACCGAGTGGGACGCCGGGTCTTCCGCTGCCCGGGGCCCAGAGCCGTGCGCCGTCATCCGCCGCGGAGGCCAGGTACGTGCCGCCCCTCGCCCAACTGACCGCCCACACCCGGCCCACGTGCCCTGTCAGGGGCGGGCTGGTCTCCTGGCCGGTGCGCGCGTCCCAGAGCCGCACCGTGCTGTCGTGGCTGCCGGACGCCACAAGGTCCGGCCAGGTCCTGGGATCCCAGTCCCGCGAGACGACCGCCCAGCTGTGCCCGTCGAATCGGCCGGCTCGCGCGCCGGTTGTCACATCCCAGACCAGCACCCTCGGAGCCTGGTGGGAGCTCGACGCCAACCGGCGACCGTCTGGCGAGAAGGCCAGCGACCAGACAGCGTCCGTGTGGCCCAGAAGCTCGCGCAGCGGAGAGATGCTGTATGTGAACGACGGCGACGGCCCTGGCGCCGCGGGCAAGGTGCGCGGCGCAGCGGTCGGCATGCTTGTCGGTTGTGCTTCCGCGACCGGGGGCGGGGCCGGAGACGCGGCGACCGGCGGCCCGGCAATCACGGTGGTCGGCTGGATGGTCGGTCGCGGGGGGCTCAGGGGCGTCTCCGGCGGCGGCTTCGAAACGTCGAGCCTCGGAGCGCCTGCCAGCGGAGAGCTGGGGCCGCGGAAGAACATGAGTCCGCCTCCGACGATCAGGCCCGTGGCGAGCGCGAGCAGTCCGATCAGCAGGCCGGTCCGGCGGACAGAACGCGCTGGGGGCACCGGGCGGCCAGCCACAGCAGCCGGGCCGGCCGCACGCCCCTGTTCGTGCGTGGCGGTTCGCGGCGACTCCAGCACGGTGGTGGTCGCCCCGCCTGGTCGTTGGTTGGACTGGACCGTCGGTGCCTCGGCGGCCTCGAGCGCCGCGATCATGGCGCGCGCGGAGGCGAAGCGATCCGCCGGGGCCTTCGCGAGCGCCTTCAGCAAGACCGCTTCCACGGCGAACGGCAACGGCGGATGGACGCTGCGCGGCGGCGGCAACGGCTTGTGGAGGTGGGCCAGAGCCACCGCCGCCGGTGTCTCGGCCTGGTATGGCGGGCGCCCGGTGAGCATCTCGTACAACACGACGCCCAGCGAGTACAGGTCGGCGCTCGGACTGGCCGGCTCGCCAGCGACTTGCTCAGGACTCATGTACGCGGGCGTTCCAATCGCGACGCCGGGTCCAGTCAGGCGGTCGCCACCGCCGGCCAGCATCGCCGCTACGCCAAAATCGGCCAGGATCGGCGTGCCGTCCGGCAGCAGGAGGATGTTCGACGGCTTGACGTCCCGATGGACAATGCCACGCGCATGCGCGTAGTCCAGCGCCCGGCCCATCGGCCTGAGAACCCCCAGCGCGTACTCGACCGGCAGGGGTCGCCCGAGCTGCTCGGAGAGCGTGCCGCCAGCGATGAACTCACTGACGATGAAGGCCGTGCCATCCTGCTCACCGTAGTCAATCACGGTCAGGATATTCGGATGCCGCAACTGGGAGACGGCCAGCGCCTCACGTCTGAAGCGCTCGCGATAGCCGGGCTCAGAAGCCAGGAAGCTGGGGAGCAGCTTCAGCGCGACGTAGCGCGACAGCGACGGCTGGTACGCGCGCCACACCTCCGCCATGCCGCCGCGCCCCACCCGCTCCACGAGCTGGTAGCTGCCAAGCTGCGCGCCGGGCACTGGCTCCACTGGTCCCTCCGCCACGTCTCCCAGAGCGCTGTCGGCCATCCACCGGCTCCGGCGCGCCGACCTCTCGGCCATTATAGGGGGCGGCTGCCGCGGGACGGTCCGACCGGCGGGCGCGAGGAGGCCCGAGCTCGCCAGCGACGCTTCGACCGAGGGAAGTCCGATCGTCCGCCCCTTCTCGGCATCCGGCTGCCAGGGTGAACGCCCCACCGCGCGAGCGCGACGTCCACGCGCCAGCCGCCGCCAGGCAACGAAGCGCACCCCACACGATCTGTCGACGCGGCTTTCAGCCGCTCGACAGTCAGCATGCGCTTGCAGCCGCCGTTACGCCAGGCGCGGCGCATCTCAGCGGAGCCACGATGCGGACGATCACGACTCGATCTCGCGAGCCAGCGCTACAATTCGCCGATCGACTCTGGAGGTGAGGCGCGTGGTCGCGCAGTACGATCTCGCGCTGGTAGGCGGCACGGTCATAGACCCGGCCCAGGGGCTGCACAGCCAGCGTGACGTTGCCATCAAAGAAGGCAGGATCGCGGCGCTTCCGGACCAGTTGGACCCAGGCCAGGCCGCGCGGGCAGTAGACGTCGGCGGCCGACTCGTCCTACCGGGGCTCATCGACCTGCACGCGCACGTCTTCGCCGGCGTGGGCAGCTCCGCCGAGCCGGACGAGCACTGCCTGGGGCGCGGGACGACGACGGCCGTCGACGGCGGTAGCGCGGGTACCGGCGCGTTCAGAGCGTTCAAGCGGTATGTGATCGACCGGAGCCGGACACGCCTGCTAGCCTGGCTTCACCTCTCCAGCGTGGGACTGATCGACACGAACGCGGGCGAGTTGCAGCTCATGCAGTACGTGAACCCGGACGCGGCCGCCGCGCTGGCAGCGGCGTATCCTGGTACGATCGTCGGTCTCAAAGTCCGGGCGAGCGCGTACGTCTGCGGCGGGCCAGCGACGCCGGTGCTCAAGCTGCTCCGACGGGCGGCCGACGCGGCGGACCTGCCGGTGATGGTCCACATCGGCGAGAGCATCGAAACGCTGCCCCAGATCCTCGACTTCCTGCGCCCAGGCGACGTCATCACCCACACCCTGAGCGCTCGGCGCCATGGGGTGCTGGACTATCACGGCAAGCTCTGGCCCCGCGTGGTGGAGGCGCGCCAGCAGGGTATCTTCTTTGACGCGGCGCACGGCCGCCAGCACTTCGGTTTCGACCACGCCCGCCGAGTGATCGAGCAAGGTTTCCTGCCGGACAGTCTCAGCACCGACATCACCTACATCGCCGCGGCAGACCCTGCCTTTAGCCTGCCGGGCTACATGACCAAGCTGCTCGGCCTGGGCGTGTCGCTGGAGCAGATCGTTCCGATGGTAACCAGCCATCCGGCGGCCCAGCTCAACCGGCTGGGAGAGATCGGCACGCTGCGACCCGGCGCCTGCGCGGACATCAGCGTGCTGGCCGACGACGAGGCAGCAGCGTCCGTCCGAGACAACGAGGGCCACCCGCTGACGGTTCGGCGGGTGCTCCGGCCCATCCTGACCGTCCGCGGCGGCGCGATCGTCGAGCAAGGTGGCGCCAGTGCGGTGCCGTAGATGGTGCCTGGCGCCACGGGAGGAGTCGTGCGCATTCTCGTACTGAACGGTCCAAACCTGAACCTGCTGGGGCGACGAGAGCCCCACATCTACGGCGCTACTGGACTGGCCGACGTTGAAGCGGCCCTGAGGATGGAGGCCCAGCGGCTGGGCTGCGAGGTGGAGTGCTTCCAGTCCAATCACGAGGGCAAGCTGATCGACCGCATCCAGGAGAGCGACGGCCAGGTGGACGGCGCCATCATCAACCCCGGGGGCCTGACCCACACCTCGGTTTCCCTGCACGACGCGATCAAGGCGGTCAGCTACCCGTTTGTCGAGGTCCACATCTCCAATATCCACGCCCGCGAGGCCTGGCGGACGCAGACCGTCACCACCGCCGCCTGTCGTGGCAGCGTGATGGGGCTCGGCACGCGCGGCTACATCCTCGCCCTGCGCTGGTTCGCCGAGCAGGAGTAACCCCGGCGGGCACGGCCCGTGCAACGGGCCCCTGGTCCGGACGGCGAGCTCTCCGTGAGCGTCAGATTCCAGGGAGATCCAGGAAGGCAGGTGCGTGATCGAGCTACCGCCTGGCGCCAGCATGACGGCCGCGGGCGCGCGATTCCGGGTGTGGGCGCCGCGCGCGCGGGTTGTTGACGTTTCGCTCGAAGCGCCCACCGGACCGCGCGACGTGCCGATGGAGCCGCTGGGGGACGGCTGGTTCCAGGCTGAGATCGCGGGCGTCCGGGCGGGCCAGCGGTACCGCTACCGTCTGGACGGGGGCGAGGCGTTCCCCGATCCCGCGTCCCGCTCTCAGCCTGAGGGACCGCATGGGCCGTCGGTCGTGGTGGACCCAGCCGCCTACCGGTGGGGAGACGCTGCGTGGAACGGCCTCGACCCGGAACGGCTGGCGATCTACGAGCTGCACGTCGGGACGTTCACGCCCCGTGGCACCTTTGAGGCGATCACCGAGCAGCTACTCGAACTGAAGGCGCTGGGGATCACGGCCGTTGAGCTCATGCCGGTCGCCGAGTTCCCAGGACGCTGGAACTGGGGCTACGACGGCGTGGACCTCTATGCGCCAAGCTCCGTCTACGGAGGACCTGACGGGCTGCGTCGCCTGGTCGACGCGGCGCATCAGGCGGGTCTGGGCATGATCCTGGACGTTGTGTACAACCACTTCGGCCCGGACGGGAACTACCTTCGACAGTATGCCGAGGCGTACTTCACCGATCGCCACCACACTCCCTGGGGCGACGCGATCAACTACGACGGTCCCGGCAGCCGGAACGTCCGCCAGCTCGTCATTCAGAACGCGGTGTACTGGCTTCGGGAGTTCCACCTCGACGGCCTTCGACTGGACGCCACCCACGCCATCCAGGACGACAGTCCGCGCCACCTGCTCAGCGAGCTGGCGGAGGCGGTGCACGCCGTACCGGGCTGGCGGCGCCTGGTGATCGCCGAGGACCACCGCAACCTGGTCGAGCTGATCGACCCGCCGGAACGCGGCGGCATGGGGCTGGACGGCGTCTGGGCGGACGACTTCCACCACGCCCTGCGCACCTTCCTCACGCACGAGCACGAGGGCTACTACGAGGACTACGCTGGCCGGCCGGTGGATCTGGCAAGGGCGACGAAGGACGGCTTCCTGTACCAGGGTGAGCGCTCGGTCCATCTCAACGGACCACGCGGCACGCCCGTCACTGACGAGCCTGGCCGAGCTTTCGAGATCTGCACCGAGAACCACGACCAGGTCGGCAACCGGGCGCTCGGCGAGCGGCTGAACCACCTGATCGATCGCGAGCGCTACCTGGTGGCCTCGGCCCTCCTGCTGCTCAGCCCGCTGACCCCGATACTCTTCCAGGGCCAGGAGTTCGCCGCCTCGACGCCCTTCCTCTTCTTTACCGATCACAACCCGGAGCTGGGCAAGCTCGTGCGAGAGGGGCGGCGCAACGAGTTCAAGCGCTTCTCAGCGTTCGGCGGTCCCGAGCAGCGCTCGAAGATCCCCGATCCCCAGGACGAGCGCACATTCCAGCGCTCGAAGCTCGACTTCGGCGAGCGCGAGCAGAACGCCAGGGTCTACCGCGCCTATCGCGAGCTGCTGGCGCTCCGCTGGAACGACCCTGTGCTGTGCGTGCCAGACCGTCTCCAGACCGACGTCTGGGCGGCGGGCGACAGTCTGCTCGTGCTGCGCCGCCGGCGCGGGAACCAGGAGCGGCTGGTGTTGCTGAACTTCGGCGATCGGCCTGAGACGCCAAGGATGGTCCTGAACGGTCGTCCCTCACGGAGCGCCGGCTCGGCCGGTGCGCAGCAGTGGCGCGTTCTCTGGAGCACTGACGAGGCCGCCGGCGAGCAACTCGGCATAGATGACATCTCGATCCCACCGCGCAGCGCCCGGGTGCTCGAACCGTTGTAAACTGCTGTATGACCCTCCTTCCGGCGCCACGTCCCGACAATCCGGGGGCTGGCGCGACCGCTCCTCGTCTCGCGCTGGTGCTTGGCGCCGGGGGCGTCCGTGGCATGGCGCACATCGGCGCGCTCAAGGTGTTCGAGCGCCACGGCATCCGGTTCGATCTCGTCGTGGGCGCGAGTATGGGCGCGCTGGTTGGGGCGGCGTACGCGGCGGGGATGACGGCCATGGAGATCGAGCGGCTGGCGATGACCACGGCGCTCCGGGAAGTCTTCCGGCCGGACTTCACTGGCAACCAGGCCGGCTTCCTGGACGCCTCGGTCGTGAGCGCCTACCTCGTGCAGGTCTTCGGCGACAGGCGCATCGAGGAACTGTCCGTTCCGTTCGTGGCGGCCACCGCGAGCCTGCGACGGCGCGAGATCGTCGGGCTGGACCGGGGGCCACTCGCGGAGGCGATCCAGGCGGCGATCGCCATTCCGCTCTTCTGGCCGCCGGTGCCGACGGACGACGACTACCTGCTGGACGCGGGTCTGGTAGACGGCCTGCCGATCGGGCTCGCGCGCACGCGGGGCGCCGAGCGCGTGGTGGCCGTCAACGCCAATGGTCTCTCCCTGCGCGTGCTGGATCGCTGGCCGGCGACGCTGCTGCGCGACCACGTCATGCGCCTGACCGACCGCCTCCTTCAGACCGAGCCGCCCGCGCCCACGCGACGCTGGATCTTCCTCCACCAGGTGCACGCCGCGACCCGCACCGACCTCGGCCTCGAACGCGCCGACCTGACGATCTGGCCCACGTTCGGAGCGATCTACGCGAACGACTACCGCCAGCGAGCCCGCTGCATCGCCATGGGAGAGGACGCCGTTGAAGCCCACCTCGATGACCTGCGACGGCTGGTGGAGTGAGGGAAGTAGAGAGATAGTACAATCAGGATGTGGCGCAAGAAGTGAACTTCCAGGATCGCATCTCAAGCGACGCTGCCGTTCTGGCCGGGAAGCCGGTAGTCCGCGGCACCAGCATCCCGGTCGAGCGTGTGCTCGCCTATCTGGCAGAGAATCTGGAGCCAGATGATGTCTTCGCGGAGTTCCCCGAGCTTTCGAGAGATGACATCAAGGCCGTTCTTACCTACGCGCGGGCAGTTGTCGAAACCGTCAAATCGAGAGAAACGGTCCGTTCTCCAGAGTCGTTCTATCGGTCGCTGACCCAACGGCCGGATGTCCGTAAGATTCTAGAGCGACTCGCCAAGTAGTTCAGCGTCCGGCATGGATGACCCATCAGAGCTGGCGATAACAGACATCTCCCGCCAGATTGAGTTTCTTCTCAATGAGCCGATCGATTTCGCAGCCACGGACTCTGATAGCATTCGCGCCAGGGTTCGTATCCTTTCAGCCGCCGCCAGCTATTTCAACGTTCTAGCCGTCAGAGAATTTGGTGGACGCGGTGGCCTCGCTCGCGACGAGAGGCTCGTTGAGCAGGTAGTCGCCGCCGCCTTCCAGACGTTTGGAGAACATGATCCACATCCGACCCCTTTCGACAAGGCGGCCATGCTCCTACGAGGGATTACTCAGGGGCACCCATTCAACGATGGAAACAAACGGACTGGTCTTCTCTTGGCTGCGTATTACCTCGACCTGCTGGGCTATCCAGCACCGACTCCGTTTCCCGACAACGAAGTGGTGAGCTTCTGTCTGCGCGTGTCGGCTGGCGAGATTCGCGACGTCAACTCGATCGCGGAGACTCTGCGCAACTGGTGGAGTGATTCGCGCGGTTAGTGGGCGACCTGGAGGGCGGTCTGTTTCTCGCCGCTGGCGCGCGGCTCGATCGTCTCGTACTGGAGGGCGGGCGCGCAGACGGGGCGGCGAGGTACCAGGACTTCGAGCGCTCTCGGCAGGATTGTGAAGCTGGCCGGGGTGGTGCCCAGCGGGTGGGAGTCCGCGTGGACCATGAGGGGACGCGGCGCATAGATCTCGACCGTGCGGGCCTGAGTGCTCATCACGCCCGGCATCTGCCGGCCGCCGCGACGGAGCAGCGACCAGAGATGGACGAGCTGCTGCCAGCCGCGGTGCGCCGTATAGGCGTAGACCTCCAGCAGGCCGTCGTCCGCCAGCGCCTGAGGCGCCACCTCGACGGCCGCGCCCAGGTAGGGGCCGTTGACAATCGCCACCATCAGGACGCGCGTTTTCTTCGTCCGCCCGTCGACGGTGATGCGGACGCGGCGCGGGCGCCAGCGCCAGAGGAAGCGCGGCAGCGGCTTGAACGACTTCCAGTTGCCTGAATCGAGCTGGTTGACGTAGGCGAAGAGCGCGGCGTCGATGCCGACGCCCGCTGCCTCGAGAAAGATGCGCTCGCCGACCGTCGTCCGAGCCTTGCCAACGTCGAGGCAAACACGGTGATCGTCTCGGATCACGAGCGCGGCGGCCGGCAGCTCCCGGGGAACGCCGAGCATGCGCGCCACGTTCATCACGCTGCCGAGCGGCATGATGCCCAGCGCCGTGTGGCCGCCCACCAGTCCCGCCGCCACTTCTGCCACCGTCCCATCGCCGCCGGCGGCGATGACGAGCGGTCGCCCCGCGTCGCACGCCCGGCGCGCCCGCTCCTCGCCATGGCCGGCGTACTCTGTCGGCC